>JAHJJA010000044.1 GCA_018822885.1 Candidatus Omnitrophota bacterium | reverse complement strand
TTAAGAACCTTAAAATTATTGAAGTCGAATTTATCGGACCATTTTTCTAAAAAAGTTTCGAGGTCAAATCCCTTGTAATACCCCCTATCCAACAAAAAAATAACCCCTTCCGATATTGGATAGAATAATTTGCATGTGGGACAAAAAAGTACTCCCGTTTCAACTTTTTCTTCTCCTTTTGGCCCTTCTTGGAAAATGCTTAAAGACAAATCCTGCTTACACGAAAGACAACAAAATAACGGAATATCTCTTATATTCATACGCACCCTTATGTATATTTATGTATCAATTCACTCTTAAAACATCTTGGAGCAAAATTCAATTCCTTAACAGCCAAAGATATATCATCTGATTTTTTAACTAATAACCTTGGTAATTGATCTTTTACTGCAAAACGCCCATTAAATAAAAGGCCTGAAGTGTTTAAAGCTAATTTAGCAATAGTTACTGGGATATGCACCTTAACTTTTTTTATGCCGTGAAACCGATAGATAATATCTATCAGATGATTGTAAGTCAAACTCTTTGGCCCGGCTAAAGTATAAACCTTATTGTTAAGACCATCATTATTAATGGCCTTTGTAATCGCTGAAACTACATCAAGAATATGGACCGGATTCAACAGATACTTTCCGTCTCCAATGACTATTGTAAATGGAAGCTTGTTAACGCTATTCAAAAGCCCGTCTATCCCCATGGAACCATTCATTCCATACACTTCTGAAAGTCTAAAAATCAACCAATTTAAAGAAGATTCTTGCACATATTTTTCAGCTATCAGCTTAGAATAACTATAATCTCCCCCCTCTTTCGAAGCGGTCCTGGAGCTTAAAAAAATCAACCTCTTTACTCCAGTTTGTTCGCAAGCTTTAATTAGATGCAATGTCGCATCAGAATTCACTGAATAATATTTACTTCCTGCATTCGAATGCGTCACTCCACCAAGATGAAGCACGACGTCGATACCATTTAAATAAGAAGAATAGCTTTCGGCCTGACAAAGATCCCCCTTTACATGCCTAACTAAAACACTACCGGAATCGCTATCAACATTCGCTCTTGAAAGAAGAGATAAGGTATATCTTCTTTCTTCGGACAAGGCTTTCACAAGAAAAGTTCCGATTTTGCCCTCAGCGCCAGTAATAAAAATATTTTTAACTGACATTTACTTAAAAACCCTCCCTAAACGGGCGATAATCAGATTCTTTATAAATTCAAAGATTGTTCCCGGTTTCACCAATGAACGACGATAAGCGCATTTATAAAAAGAGGTGGCTACTTGGCCAACTTTAAGCTTCAATTTTATGCAATGTATCACTAGTTCCGCGTCAAGAAACCAGTCATCTGACATAAGATGCATTCTTTTGTAAGCGCTTTTTTTAAAGATTTTTGGCTTTGAATTAACATCCCTGAGTCCGGCACCCGGAAACAAAATCCTGAATATCATGTTATAAATGTATGAATTCGCTGTCCTGATGAAACTGTCGTATCGCTTTGCCCTATAAGTAGAAACAAAATCCAATCCCTCACGTTTAATCTTATTATAGACCCTAACGATATCTTCTGCCGGCATCTGACCATCGCCGTCTATAAGGCATAGATATTGCGCATCTGCCTTGTCTAAACCGCTTCTTGCATCCCACCCCATCATGCCCTGCTTAGGTAGAATAACAGTGACAATATTCTCGTTCTTAGATGCTATATCGCTGGCTATCTTTGGCATTTGGTCATTTGAACCTTTTAAATAATTGGCAACAAGCACAATCTCCCAGGTTATCCTAAGATCCACTAAAAGCCTACGGACTTCTTTGACATAATCATAAAGTTGTTCTCCGGCCTTATAACATAAAATCACCACAGATAATTCTTTATTCATAATCTTAAACTATAGATAGACTTATATTCTTCAATAGCATATCTGCTCCCCTAACCTCGTCTTTAGCGCTAATAGAATCCATGCATGTAGGAATTCCTATAGTACAGATATCTTTATATCGCGTATTACCTTTTAATCAATATCCCTGATGCTCTGTGCCAGTAGTTAAAGCGAAAAAACTACAACTGCTCTCTGAAAAAAGATGTTCCGGAATAACCAGATCAAATAATGCGATTGAACTCCGATTGTTTATTCAAATAATACGGAACCTTCGAAGTCACGCCTCGCATCTATGGATCAAGGTTATCAATAAGTCTCACCTTATGCTCAAGCTTTGCTAAAACATCTTCCAAATGCGAGCCGAAGAATCTTGCTCCATCAGAGACCAAAATCTTTAAATCACTAATTTAATTTACGCTAACTCATTAATAGGCTAACTCATTAATAGGCTAATTCATTAATGCTTTTAAAACAAGTAGGGTCTCTTTAGCTGAGTTATCCCAAGAAAACAAATTAGCCCTTTTTAACCCATTTGAAGATAACTCCTCTCGGTTCTCCTTAGAACCTAAGAGATCTTTTATTAATTTTGATAAAAGCAGGTGGTCTTGCGGGTCAAACATCAATCCCGCTTTTCCTGCAACCTCAGGTAAGGAACACGTGTTTGAGCATATTACCGGGCAGCCGCACGCCATTGCCTCAAGCACAGGAAGACCGAAACCTTCATAAATAGAAGGAAAAACAAACAACTCCGCGGCATTGTATAAAACTAATAAATCATCATCGCTTAATCTCCCTGTAAAAACCAACCTTTCAGAAATATTTAAAGGTTTCAACATTTCTTCAACCGATAGTCTTAACAGACTTCCGCCATAGTTACTGCCGACTATAACTAACTTATGAGGAATATTGTAATCCTTCACCAAGATGTCGAATGCTTTAAGCAGCACCTCGATATTTTTCCTGAAGTCTAGCCCACCGACAAACAAAAGAAAAGGACCTTCTATCTTAAATCTCTCACTAATCCCAGCCATCTGTTGGCCACTAATCTCTATCCGCTTAAATTTACTATCCACTCCATTATATATAACTTCTATTTTATCAGCTAAAACTCCCAAGTGCGCAATAATATCCTTCTTGGAGTAATTGGAAACGGTTATTATCTTATCTGCATTCTTCTTAATATAGAAAAGTTTTAATTTATAGTCATTAAAAGCTTTCTTTGATTTAAAAAAACGCTCGGGAAACTTATAAGGAGCGATATCGTGCAAGGTAACGACGGTTTTAGCGTATTTTGAATACCACACATAAGAATTTGGGAAAAAGAAAACATCTATGTCCCTAAAGAGAATTTTTCCGATTAAACTAATACCTTTTCTATTGATCATCCTAAAGCGTTTTTTTGGAGCTTCCCGCTCAAAATTATCAGGAAGAGACAATTTCTCTTTTAGCAAAGAATCTTCGGAAATTAAAAAATATTCCTCTTGGTGTCCGACTCTACTTAAAGCTCTAAGCAGATTCATAGTATATCTTTCTATGCCTCTCCCAAACGCATTAGCTCTCAACGCTTCTATCCCTATCCGCAAACTTACGCCTCCATTATTAAGAAAAAACCCTTTCTCCGTTTATGCCTTTTAGAAAATCTTTTACTCCCGCTAAAGCTGTTTTGAATTCCTGATTCTTCTTAGAAAGATAAAGGGTCAAAAGCGTCCTATAAGAAAAATCATAGAAAAAATAAATAAAGAAAATAGGAAGGTAGAATTTAGGAGCATTTTTTAACATAAAAAAAAGCCTGTTTCTTGCTCTGTAATAGTAAAACGATGGTGACTCCATCCCGAGAGAAGAAGAAGCCTTATGCCATAGTTTAGCGTTGGGAGCAAACGCAATTTTGTACCCTGCGCGCTTTACCCGAACACACCAATCAGAATCTTCATAATATATAAAATAACGCTCATCTATCTTGCCTACTATTTCCAATACTCGACGTTTGATAAAAGTAAATCCTCCCGGAACTGAATCAATTTCCTTATCCTGGTCAAACTGCCCCCTATCAACCTCCCCCTGTCCGGAGTTATAAAAATTACCCTCTCGCCAATTAATCTTAGCTCCACCAACGAACCAGAATTTATTCGGCTGATTAAAATAGTATGCTTTCAAGGACACTACTCCGATATCCGAATCAGACTCTCCTTTATGAACTAATTCATTTAAAAGACCTCGATCTACTACTGTATCATTATCAAGAAAGAATAAATAATCCGCCTTTGTCTGCTTAAGAAAATACTCGATCCCTACGTTTCTTCCTCCGGCACAACCGAGATTTATTTTACTCTTAATAACAGTTACTTTGGGGAATTTTTGTAATACGGCTTCTGCGCTTGCGTCTTGAGAATTGTTATCGATCAAAAGTACCCTAAAATTAGAGTAGCTAAGTTTCCCGAGAGATTCAATACAAGCCAAAGTATCGTTCTTCTGATTGTAATTCAAAATAAGGATAAGAACCTCAGGCAATATTTCCTTATAGAAAGTAGTCATAGAAATTCTCTGTCTTCTTCAAAGTTTTCAGTTTTTCCGGATTATTAATTATATCCTCAACAAACCAGTTAAAATCATTGTATATGCAAGAGACCTCTGAACATTTATTGCTGGCATCAAAGCTCTCTATTATCTCAAGTAGGTTCTTTCTTAAGACCGCAAAATAGCCCTCGTCTATTTCTTCTTTGGTGCCGCAAATACGGCTAATATCAAAACCCCTCCAAAGGGTGCAGTTAAATATGCCATCCGGGCAGACTGCCAAACGGAAAAACTGGATATGGCAGGTCTTTGGCTGAACACTCAATCTCTTATCCGCTTCCCGGGACAAGGAAAGCAGATTAACGCTTTCGATTACCTTAAAACTACCATCTTCAAGTTTCTTAGCCTCATCGATCTGCTCAGCGATCTCATTAATTTGCTTTGCGCTAAACTCCGTTGGCCTGCTGCCGGAAGTAGCTATAAATGGCTTAACTGAAAGATAAGAAAACCCGTTTTTCTTGGCTTTTTCTGCTGCAAGCGCGATCTCATGTATATTGCAAATAAGGTTCTTATTATTTGCCCTATGATCATTAGAAATCACCAGAAATGAATAACCCATCTGAAAATTAGAATAATTCTTCCTCATAACACTAACTTCACTAAGAATATCATCGAGATTTACCCTAACTTTTGGATTATGAATATCTTTAAATGTAACATCTGTGCCCGAATCAAGAGACAGCCTCATCCAATCTTTCTTATTTAAAAGCGGAGCTATCTCTGCAAGTCTAATAACACGCGAACCATTAGAAGCTATTCCAAGTTCTAGCCCTTTAGACTTCAAAAAGGATACTATCTCTGAAAAATAAGGATAGACTGTAGGTTCTCCGCCGCCTATGACGATTACACTCTTTAGCCCTCCTTCTGCCCAGCGACTGACAAGTTTCTTAACATTCTCAACCTTTAGCATCCCTCCGTTATTAATAAGCTCTAAATCAATACAATGGTCGCAAAGATAATTGCAGGCTGTAGTTAAATCTATATTAATAGACACGGGATTGATCCTATTTAATTCTGGCAACTTTCCTTCTTTAGCTTTTATTCTGCTATCGATGTATTCAACAAGCTTATTAAAAACATCCTCCTGAACCATCTTGCGCATAAAATTATGGATCTTGTATTTTTCTGGCTTACTATCACTTACTAATGATTTATTGCTGCTCATCACCTTTTCCATTCTCGTTACACTTTACCCATCAATTTTCTAATGCTATCAGCAATATATTCCTGTTCATGAGCTTTTAAACCCGGATAAAGCGGCAAGCATACCTGCCTATCACTGAAATCTTCAGCAGCCGGGAATTTACCAGAAACATTTAATATTCTATTCGGAATTGATTTAAAATACGGCTCCTGATGACAAAGTAGATCATAAACTCCTCCGGCAGGCTCAACGGCATACCTCAACAATAACTCACGCTTAAATGCATCGCGGCTGATGCCGTTATCAAGTTTTATGATATATTTGTAGTACCCGCAAAGGCATCCTTGGACATTAACAATAGAAATCCCCCTTATTCCTTTTAATAGAAGATCGTACTTTGCCGCTAATCTTCTTCTTTCCCCTATTATGCGCTTTGCATTTACTGCAGCCCACAATGCCACCGCAGCATTAATTTCCGAAAATTTGTAATTAAAACCATTAACAACATGAATGCCTGAATCATTCTTGCCATAATTACGAATAACCCTGATTCTCTCGATTATTCTGCTATCTTCAGAAGTTACCAACCCACCCTCTCCGCAATTAAGCGACTTAGTCATAAAGAAAGAATAGACAGCTGCCTTTCCTGTTGATCCGGCATTCTTACTGTTTAAGAAGCTGCCGTGCGCATGCGCGCAATCCTCAATAAGATAGACACCGTATTTCTTACAAAGTCTGCTTAGTTCGTGGATCCTAGGAGAAATCCACCCGCCAAGGTGAACGGTAATAACTGCCTTTACCTTGCCGCGATATCGCTCAAGCTTTTCCTCCACATCTTGAGGATTAAGGCCTAAATCATCCGAATTAGAATCAGCGAATACAACTCTCATGCCTGCAAGTAGGATTGAATGAGGGGTGGGAGGAGCGGTTAAAGTGGGACAAATAACAATGCTATCCTCCGGAATCTTTAAGGCCTGTAAAAGTGCTGCAATGCCAGTCCCGGCATTTGAAACCGCTATAGCATGAGCAGTACCCGCATATTTCTTAAAAACATCTTCGAATTGTTTAGCAACCGGACCGGATGTCCAACGGCTACTTTTAAGCACACCTCTTTCTTTATCCAAAATAAAATCGATGTCGGATTCAGTAAGACAAATTTTGAAATTCGATACTTTGATCTTTAAATTTTTCTTTAGCATTTTAGTTAAACCTTTCCTCAATTAAAGCTAGAAAATCCTGGCATGAAATTCTTCTATCCCTCGAAGGCTGTAACACTCTGTGCTGTCCTTGATTGGGATACGGGCCAAAACGGACAATATTTTCCAATGGTCCAGCATAAGAAACCGTAGGCTTTCCGCAAGCAACAGCTACATGTAATAAACCAGAATTATTACAAACAACCAGATCTGCTTTATTCTTTACTAAATTAAAAATCTGGTTGAGGCTTGTCTTTCCTATTAGATTTACAACATTGTCGTTGTTGATATTATCCCAAACAATGTCTTTATCATACTCGGCACCCACCAAAACTATTTTGTAACCCGCCTCTACCAGCGATTTGACTAATTCAGGATACTCATCAAAACTCCATAGATCCTGCTTACCTAAACACAATAAATTATTCTTTCCTCCCGGAGAAATAATAATTGTCTTATTAGTGCTGTGCTTAATTTCAGCAATATCAGATTCGGGAACAATATGTGGAATCCAATATTCAGGCGCGCGCCTGCTTATGTCCAGAGTTTCCAGAGCGTCAAATATCACTTCAAAGAAGTGTTTGTCCCAATTAATCCTCACATAAACATCATAGAAAATATTCTTTAATAGATGTCCGAAACCGATTGTTATCCGACTTTTAATGAAAAGGCTTAATACAGCCGGCTTTATATTCTTATTAGCAAGCAGATCCAGCACAACATCTGGTTTACATTGTCTATTGATATGACGCGAAAATAAAATAAATTTAAAAAGGCCTTCCCTAGCATAAAGATAATCTGGATAAACAATCAGTCTGTCAATGCTGGAGTTACCCTTAAAATATTCTTCAAAGCGCGAAAAAATCAACAGGCTAATCTTTGCATCCGAGAATCTAGCCCTGATTGCAGGAAGAGCACCTGAAAGCATAATGCAGTCTCCTAACCCTTCTGCCATATATATGAGCAGAATTTCCTTTACTTTCTGACTAGAATTAAAATAGCTGTTCCTTTTAATAAAACGCCAAGGCCATAAAAAGAGACGAATCAGCCAAGAAAGAGCAAAAAGCAAGAATTCAGACATGTATCTCGAAATCCGTGATATTAATCTTCTAAATAGTTGGTATTTCATTCTCTTAATTTAATGCAGAATATACTAAATTTAACTGCTCAACTGATTTATTCCAATTAAAGTTCTCTAGTGCTTTCTTTTTACCTGCTTCACCCATTTGTTTACGTAAAATATCATCTTTAAGCAAAATCAGTAGCTTATTTGCAATCACTTTCTTATCCTGATCGACAGTAAAACCGTCTACGCCTTCGTTTATCAGTTCCTTTGTGGCAATACAATTTCCTCCAATCACGGGTTTAGACATAATCCAAGCTTCAGCAAAAACCAAACCAAATGACTCCATTGTTGAAGGCATGCAAAATATATCGCAAGCAGCAAAAGCAGAAGCTTTTTCTTTAGAATATGGCTCGAGCGGAACGATTTCTATTACGCGCCTATCCCTATAATGTCCGAAAACATCTAAAGACTCCTTTGTATTCTGCCCGATAAAAACAAAATAAGTTTCCGGTTCATCCTTCCAAACTTCATTCATAGCTTCAAGAATATAAGAATACCCCTTATATTTTCTTTTTGTAGCCATAAATAATACCATTTTACCTTTAATGCCATACTTCACCCGAAAAGCCGTTGCATTGTACTCACTAGATAATCTTACTCCACCGCTCACTACGTGAATTCTATTCTCTTTTATTCCGCGTTCAGAGAGCCATTTTTTCTCTGCGCAAGTCAAGGCTATTACAGCATCGGCTTTTTTCATTAACTCGATCCTAAAATTATTATAGACCTCGCGTTTATCCAGCGCGTGAATGAAAGGAGTTACAACATAAGGAATATTAGCTGAATGCGCATACTCAAATATCAAAGAATTAAAATAATCCATATCCAGAAAATAATTATGGGCGATATCAGAACCAAGCATTTGAGTATGTATCTTTTTTCTAAAAATGGAGCGCAGCGCCAAAGAAGATAAGGGTTTTATAAAATTATGGAAATTAGCCACCGGCCATAATAGCTTTTTTTCGAACCTATTTGGGGCAATCAAACTTACTCTAACATTTCCATCCATATATTCAACTGGCCCTTTAGAATCAAGAGTCGGTGTAAAAAGCCAATCGTGATCATTCTCCTTTGACTGAGTAACTACGCTTACATCATGCATCTTTGCAATGCCATTTGCCCACTCATGCGCAAAAATAGAAGCTCCGTTAATCGAAGGCCAATAAACAGTTATCCCATATGTAATCTTCATATTATGAGTTACTTTCTGAGGACTGCCATGTATCCAAGGGTATCCAGTTTAGCTTTATCCATTCTATCCAAAAAAGAATATAGATAATAATTAGTGACGAAAATATATTTTCTTAACGGCCTCATTATTCTATGAATCAGGCTACCGAAGCTCAACCTCTTATCCGGCAGTCCAGAAAAAGAATAATCAATGTGATAATTGATCATTTGGCCAAGCGTCAGCCAGAAATTCCCGCGCCTTTCAAATTTGACGATATGGAATCCATACTTGTTAAAAAGATACTCGAGACCGTAAATCGTGAATCTATTGTAATCATAAGGTTTGTGATGCAAATACCAGATAGCCGGCACGGTAAAAACTATATAGCCGCCTTTTTTCAATACCCTCTTCATTTCCTGCAAAAAGATCCCCGGTTCCGGGACGTGCTCCATCACCTCGGTACAGAGAATCGTATCTATAGAGCCATCCGCAAAAGGAAGGCTCTCTCCCCTTGCGACCACATTCACATGGGGCTGGGAATCATCTTTGAAGAAATTCAAACCTATATAATAATCGATCTTATCCTCTACCAATTCCTTATAAGGTGATTCCCCACAACCAAGATCCAGCAGCGCGCCTTTAAAATACTCCTTATTTGAAGATAACTGCTTATAAATCAAGCTATTTACGATGTAGCTTGAATGAAAAACGCTTTGCTCTCTGATCATATGGCAATAAGCCTCCCCCGAAGAACTAAGACATATTCTTTTGAAAGCACTCCCTTTATCCGGAAGTAGAATTTTCTTACATTCCTCGCTGACTTCCTGAAAAATGTTATGTTCTCCGGATTGGCGCTTGGCAAAACAACAGGAAGATCTCCTTTAATCACACTGATCAACCTTTTTACTTCAAAAAGCGAACGAAAATACGGAGCGTAAACCTTCTGAAGTAATAAACCAGACGGTTTGATCTTATGCACTGTCGAATAAGCATTAGGATTATACAGCCAGCTCTCGATCTTCTTCAGTCCGGAAAAATGGAAAAATACCAACAATTGACCGTCTACAAAGACATCTCTACCCTTAAAAGTACACCTGTGGTTGCCGATGTTCCAAGGAGCAAGATTAGCGCCTTTATTTTCAACGACCTTTACTCCCTTAAATCTTTCCGGCCACTCATCCAGGTATTTCTGGTCAAGATAACGCCCAGGCTCAACCGCGCTGTAACACCACTCTAAACACTTATCCCTCCACCAATTTAAACAAGCTAAACCCTGGGCATCGCGCCTGAAACTCAACCATCCTACATTATAAATACCAAGCTGTTCGTTAGCTTTAAGGACCTGCGACCAGCGATGGGGAATGATACTTACTGAATTCGCACCAATCTCATCAAATACAGCTTTTGGATCGGAAAAAAAGTACAAATCAGAATCCAGATATGTGATCATATCTGCTTCTTTATAATGGTTCATGATATAAATAGGCAGTGAAGGCGTACAGGTAAAGTAATACTCAATTTTATTCCGGTTAACCTTTGCTTTGAGTAGCAGGCTATCACCGGATTCAAAGTCTTCAAGGCTTATTAAGACAGCGCATTTCAGGCCCAGGTCATTTAACGCATCATGACAAGCCTTATCCATACAAAGTATCCATAGTTTAAAAGAGGGACAGTGCTTTTCTAATGACCTGTACAAAGACAAACCAAAGGGTAAATAGCTATAGTCGAAATATGTGCAAAACTTATACATATAATTATTTTTATTTTTCGGACCAATCCAAAATCAATCCGGCTACGCGCCATGCCTGCTCATCACTCATATGCGGATGCATCGGTAAACTTAATATTTCTTTACACACTTTTTCAGTATTATTTAAGCCTCCGGATGCAATATCTAAACGCCCAAAATATGCTTTCTGCTGGTGCACCGGCATTGGATAATGTATCAGCGTTTCAACCCCATTGTCTTTCAAATAATTCCTTAATGCATCTCTCTTAGATGTACGCACCGCATATTGATGATAAGCATGGACAATGTCATTCACAACAACTCTTGGCAATCTAAGAGCTGTTGCAGACAACGCATCGTCATAGATTTTGGCTATTTCATTTCTACGCGAATTCTCTTTATCAAGAAACTTAAGCTTTACCCGCAAAACTGCCGCCTGTAATTCGTCAAGACGGCTGTTAAAGCCGCAGATATCACTAAAGTAACGCTCCTTCCAACCATATTCTCTAAGTAGGCGGACTTTCTCGACAAGAGCATGATCGCTCGTAACAACCGCACCGGCATCTCCTAAAGCACTAAGATTCTTTGTAGGATAGAAACTAAAAGCAGCAATATCTGACCAGGAGCCTGTTAACTTACCGCCAATAGATGCGCCATGCGATTGAGCGCAATCTTCAATAACCCGAAAATCATAGCGTTTGGCTATATCTATAATCTCCGGCATATTGGCAGGATATCCGTAAAGATGCACAGCAACAACCGCCTTTGGCTTGATGCCTCGGTTTACATTCTCAACGATCGCCTTCTCAAGCAAGACCGGATCCATGTTATACGACAATTCATCTATATCTACTAAAAATGGCTTAGCCCCGGACAGCTCAATTGCGGCTACCGTAGCAACCGCCGTATGCGAGACTGTAATTACCGTATCGCCGCTTTTTATCCCACATGCCAAAAGAGCCAAATGCAAAGCTTCTGTCCCGGAACCAACCCCAATAGCAAATTCCAAATCAAGATAATCCGCAAACTCTTTCTCAAAAGATCTAACTTGCTGGCCAAGAATATATTTACCACTATCCAGGACATTATGGATTGCCGAATCGATCTCTTCTTTATGCACAAGATAATTTGCTTTAGGATCGCTTGGTAAAATTAAATTTTTTTCGTTTGCCATATATTTATAAATAGAATCTAAGGTTCTTTCGATAATACTCAAGCGTGTTCTTTAAACCGCTTTCTAAAGAAATTCTTGGCTGCCATCCTAAAGTCATCTTGATTTTACCGTAATTGGCGTAATAATCACCAATATCTATGCGCTTGCGATCGGAAGGAAAATTCTTGAGCACATATTTGCCTCTTCCATTAATTTTTACTAATAGCTCCGCCAGATCCTTAAGGCTGATAAAGCAATCTCCACCCAGATTGAATGCCTGGCCGTTTGCATCTTCGTTTAAAGCACTCATCAAAAACGCATCTACTACATCGTCAACATAAGTAAAATCGCGCGCCTGATGGCCATCCCATACCTCAAGCGGCTTGTTTTCTACTAAACACTTAATCCATATCCCCAAAAATGTCTGGCGGGCATCTTTTACTCGCATACGGGGCCCTATTGTATTGGTCAATCTAAGAGCGCACGAACGTATCCCATAGGCATTGTTATAAAGAATATGATACCACTCACCCGCCATTTTATTTATGCCGTTAACATCTACCGGCCTTAAAAGATGCTCCTCATCTACAGGCAAATACTTCGGCCTTCCGTAAATCTGCCTGGTGCTGGCAAAGATTACTTTTATTTTCGGATTGTAATTACGGCACGCCTCTAATATTGAAAGCTGCGATTTACAATTTATCTCCAAATCGGTATAGGGATCCTGCATAGAATCCATATGGCTTGTCTGTCCTGCCAGATTAAAAAGGTAATCCTTTTTCTGTACAAGATATCTCATGCTATGGCTGTCTCGCACATCGGAAATATTCAATTTAACATTATTCTCTATGCCGTAAACGTTAAAAAGATTTCCTCCGTATTCCGGAGTTAAGCTATCTACCAACAAAACATCGGCTCCAAGGCAGACTAAACGCCTTGCAAGATTAGAACCAATGAATCCGAGCCCTCCAGTAATAAGGACTTTTTTTCTTTTGAATTTGCTGCTAATTCCTTTCATAAATCACCCCTGAATTATTTATTTAGTGGAACAGGAATCTTTACTAATATTGCGTTGTTCTATTAAGATTAGAAACTAAAAAGTCATATATATCCTCAGCCATACGCATATTGCCATCAGCATTAGGGTGAGGATCGTTAGCAAAACGCGTGTAGCTTCTCTTATTGGGGATCAACAAAACACTCTGCCTCAAACAGATCTCTTTGAGCCGTTTTACATGCCTGGAGTGATCCATAGGATAATATACGCCTCCCCATAACACCCCGATATTCCCGGAAGCGTCTTGCGTAACCCTATGTTTGGTTTTATCCCAAGCCAATACACTATCGTCCACTTCATTAAAAATACAAAGACTGGCTCCCGAACTTTTTGATAAAGAATTCATCTGTTCGATTATCTTCTCATAAACTAACCACGCATACTCTATCTCCTGACTGCCTTTATCTGTCGAGTGATAAACAAAATACCGATCTGTAGGATTAATGGGATGCTTTGCCCACCAGGTAGCTATCGGATTATTAACACCACATTTATCATTTCTGCCTAAAATTTGTTTTATCTTCGTCTTTATATTGTGTTTGGCTATATTGAAACAATAAATAATTGCGCTATTATATGGGGGTTTCTGATCCATAGCTGTAACAGGCACTGAATTACAAATTAACTGTCCAGAGACAACCTCAAACCTAAAAGGCTTATATTTTGTAAAGTCGTTGATAGAAATATTATCGGTGAGGTCATTGGTATCAAACTGCACAATAACTAAATCTGGTTTATAGGCCAAGCCGTAATTTTTCAGAGCTACCAACTCATGGTCAGTACCCCATCCGCCATACCCCATACTGATAACTTCCGTTTTCATCCCAGAATCATTAAGCATCTTCTCTAGTATTCTAGAATAAGTATCCTTAATCGGGACCATGCTGAAAGTATGCGAATCCCCAAGCAGCAGGATCCTAAAATTGCCGTTTTTATTCTCTATACTATGTTCCACATCTTTCCACCCTGCGGAATTGATTTTTGACACATATAGCTTACCTGTATCGGGATCCAATTGTTTAACTGTAGAATTTGGTTTAAAAGCCCACCCCAATACAGCTACATTAGGAGCAACGCTCCTATCCGTAGTTCCAACCCAAAAAAACCGATTAGGCATAAAAACCTTAAGCGATAATTCAAGGCAAATCAGCATAATTACGCTAATCAACAACAAAACGAAAATCTTCTTTGATATAGATATAATTCTATGAACCATTTACAATCCTGTTTTTGATAGATGCCCTTTTTACAAAAGGCTTAAAATATGAATAAGTATTCTTTAAAAACGGTTTGGAGGCTAAATAATCCAAGACCCTTACGCGGTATTCATTGCCATATTTATTAAACATCTTAATATAACCGTAAATCCCGCGCGTTCTAAAATCTACTATTTCCAGCTTCCTTATAAATCTATTAATATCTTTGTCATTTAAATAGTTATACTTAAAACCCTCCGCCTCAGAAAGCCAAAGATCATCCGTAACATTATTTCTAATCATATAGTCCTCAAAAAGTCTGGTTTTCGGAAAAATCTGCAAAGGCGAAAACTGGCTGATAAACGGCTTATATTTTTTAATAAGCTGGGCGGTTTCCCTAATCGTCTTCTGATCCTCTTCAGGGGAACCGATAATCAGGTTCATCTGAGTTTTTAACCCGACCTTATTGCATATTGCGAATGCATTTTCTATAGTCTCCAGAGTCTCTCTTTTATTTATTATCTTCAGTATTTTAGGTGAACCGGATTCCGCGCCGATCTGCAACAACTGGCAACCGGCATCTTTAAGTGCAAGGACAATATTCTTAGTAAGAGCATCTGCCCTGGTCTGAGCAAACCATTTAATATTTAATCTTTTCCTGATCAAGCCATTACAGATATCTATTGCCCGTTTTTCATCCAAAGTAAAAAGGTCATCGACTATAGAAAAACATTCGAAATCAAATTTATCCGCGTACCATTGGAATTCCTCTACTACCGATCCGGCGCTACGGGCACGCCAGCCGGGAAAAGCTTCGCGGGAACCGCAGAAAATGCAAGAAAACGGGCATCCCCGGGAAGACAATATACTGGCGCGCGGCTTATTGCGCTCCCAATCATAAAGCTGTGAACCTTTATATTGTTTCAAATCGATATCATCATAATCGGGGAGAGGAATAATATCAACATTCTTAATAAACTCTCTCTTTCCAGTAAAATTAACCTTACCGGATTCTCTGAAAACCAAACCTTTTATATCTTTATATTCGCCGCCCGTTTCGACAGCCTGCACAAACTCTAAAAAGGTCTGTTCACCTTCACCGACACAAACAAAATCTATAAAATGGTAGTTATCCAGGATCTGTTCGTACATCAATGTTCCGTGGGTTCCCCCAACTATAGTCTTTGCCTTGGGCATTACCTTACGCGCATTTTGTAATACACTGAAACAATTATGCCTTGTATCGGTAAGACAAGTGGTGCCGATAATATCGGGAGCAAATTCCTTTACGGCTTCAAGGGTATCGTATTCTATCGCCGATTCATCAATCACCTTAATCTGATTATAATTTCCGTATCTCTTCAAATAACTCTTAAGATAACAAAGGTTTATCGGAGGGCTAAACAAGAAACTTTTTCTATTTGTCTTAGGCGCTATGAGCAATATCTTCATAACTTATCCTTTAACCCGACAGACAAAAGTCTTTGGGATTATTGCATCTTCTATGCCTTTAATAGAATAAGGCTCTAGCTCAATAATATTCTCTACAAGCAAACCGTATTTATCCAGTAAACATAGAAATTCATCCTGGTTAAAAGACAACCTTACCACTTTTACTCCATACGCATACATAGTTAAATACGCTGTCTTCGCCATTTTCATAACAGGAGTCAGATGGAATATAACAGCGCCCTTTGATACGCGGGCCGACTCGCTTATCACAGTCTCATAATCCCTGGCATGCACTAAAACATTACCGGACAAAAGAATATCGATGCTCTTATCTGCAAAAGGAAGAACATTAGCATCCCCAACGATAAAAGAAGCCTGATTGTATATTTTTCCGGCAAGCTCAACCATGGACAAAGAATAATCTAGCCCGATATAATTAATCTTCTTTCTTAATAAATAAGGTAAAACTTCACAATAATAACCACTGGCACAACCTATCTCTACAAGCAATCCGTCTAAAAACCCGCAGGAGGCAACAGCTTCTGCAGCCACCTTAAATGAGTTCATGACATCACCGGAATACATCTTCCTTAATTGACAATCGACTATCTCCCTTTGTCTATACGACATAGTAGAATCTTTCCAACCTTGAGTAAGAGCCTCATTTACCTGAGAAAAACTGATCAACCGGTTTTTTTCTGTATCCCTGCGGCCTTTTCTTAGATGATGGGCTAAATAGTTTCTCAGCCTGCTTAAGAAATCACTGCCCGTACTTTTGTTTAAATTATCAACCGCCAAAGTGACTCCCCGATCTTATAATAACCGCTTAATGATCTCTTCCAACTCCTGCATTCGCTGCAGATAAGTGTGCGAATTTAATGTCCTTTTCTGCCCAGCGAGAGCTATTTCCTGCCTTTTGTCTTCATTCTGCAAATAATACCTGATCAGATCATAACACTCCTCTTTACTACGATAAGAAACAACTTCTTTTCCAGAAATAAAAATATCCTGCAGATTTCTTTTCCAGTCAGTAACCAAAAGCGCCCCCACCCCAGTAGCCTCAAAAAGCCGCATATTATTGGCATACCCTTCCGCAATATCAATATGCGAATTTATCGTAATCCTGGAATTGCCTAAAGCCTGGAACATCTTAGCCCCGTATACTTCGCCCATGTAATATTTACGTATTGGAGAATTTTCCGCGATACGATCAAGCCTACCCCAAATCTGCATCTTGTATTCTTCGCATAAATACTCTATCAGCTTTACTCTGGACTCGTGGCTTCTTGAAAGACTGCCCACAAAAGAAAGATCTATTTTCTTATATTCAAGCTTAATCGTATTCAAAACCTCCGGCTCAAAAGCAAGCAACTGCAGTCTTGCAGGCAATCCCTTTTTCTTAAAATATTCCACTAAATTAGGCAATGAAGAGATCAATAAATCATAGCAACTTAAATCTTGATCCTTATAGAATGGTGCTGCGTGCTGGCCTATAAGCAAACGGACCTTTGGCTTGATCCTCTTTAGAAAATCGCTTTCAATGCTCCAGATATCATGATTATACAGAATATCGGGCTTATAATAATCTACCTGGGCTTCCAGCACTTTATATTTCCATTCTTCGTTTCTGACGAAAGAAAACCGGGGAAAAACTTTCTTGCATAAATGAAACTGCAATCGTTTACTAGGGCCTAATTTGATTCCCCGTTCATTAGCCCACATTTTCTGCATAAACTCATTATTAGCATGTATATCCCAGGCCTCATGCCCGATTTTACGCATATTGCGGGAACAAAAATCAGCTGTTCCAAACAAAGTGTCGTTTCTGACCTTCAATTGCTCTTCGTAACTTCTCTTTACTAAGAGAGGATCGTTAGTATATAAATCATTCAAAAATTCGTTATAATCGGTATTTATAAACATGATCCGTAAACTCATTTAGCCCTCTGTCCAAGAAAGAAGCTTCTTAAATTCTTCATTAGTTTCGTTGGTGCGCAAATCTTTACTGTCTAAAGTATAGACCTCTAGAGCAGTTTCGATGGCCCAACGATGAGATTCATTGCGAAACATATTTAGACATGCCAAACCGTCTTTTATACCGGCATTCATAATATTGCCGGGACCTAAATTTTCTCTTTGGAATAACTTGGCTATGCTAGAACGTATACTTTTATTAGAAGAAAGACCTGGATTGCAAGCCCGTTGCAACCAGGACTTATATCTAGTCTGCCAAAGATAAGCTGCTGTTTCCTGCCAGTAAGAAAGGGCCCGGCATACGTCGCTAATAATAGAGCTTAATTTATGTAAATATTGAAGATGGCTTTCCATATTATGCACCTTACCCATGATATCGACTGTTCTATTTTCTATCATCTCAACAGGCACCAGCTTTATTTCGAATAGCTGCTTTCCGGAAAATCGCGCATCTAGCATGATTCCCCATTCCGTCTTTGGATAACGCTTACCATCAGAATAATCAAACAGGAAGTTACCTAAACTATGAAAGATTATTCCTTTGCCGTATTTTTCCCAACCCTGAGGAACATGAGGATGGTGCCCAACAACTAACGCTGCCCCTGCGTCAATAAACTGACGCAGCTGCAAGCTGCGCTGAACAGGTGAAAATGGCACCTCTTCTATACCTCCGTGAGCTACGACTATAACAACATCAGACCTTTTAGCTGCTGTTGCAATATTTTTTAAGGCAACCGGATGCGAGATCCATGCCGCTCCCGGATAAGTTGATTTCGCTACCCCAAACTCCTGTTCACAAAAATTAAATATTTCTATTCTAGCTCCTTTAACCTCTAACTTCACTGAAGACATTGCCGCTTCTAAATCCTCCCCTACCCCACAAACCATAAGGCCGGATGCTTGGCATGACTCTAAAGTCTTAGAAAGTCCTACGGATGAATAATCCATAATATGGTTATTGGCTAAAGTCACTATATTAAATCCCGCTGCTTTTAATACAGCTGGGGCTTCAGAATCTAGCTGAATCGATGGTCCTGATTTTGAGATAGAAGTGGCCACTGAACGCACAGGCCCTTCCATATTAACAATAGCAACATCAGCACCTCTGACAAAATTAAGCAATTCTTGTGAAAAAGTTCTATTTAATAGCTCATTTATTCCACAACCATTATTAAATCTCATAATCGGGCAGAAATCTCCTGCCAGGACAATATTCCAACAATTATCCGGATTAAGTTTTTCATTGCTCAATTTTATATTATTAAGATTGATCATAATTATCGCTCTCTGCTTTCAGCGCTTAATAATCTGTATGCTATTGCCTGCACAGATGTAAGTTGAATCACAGACTGCAGGTCGCCCTTTAAAGCGCGATCATAAGCTTGATCGATTTTATCCATGTTAAACCACTCGGATAAATATTCATTTTTCTCGTAAATCGGCCAGATCGCTTCCTTGCCTCTTTCTTTTATGCAATCACTTTCAAATGTATTTTTAATGCTAGAAAACTGCTCAAATGTGCCGATTCTCAAGAAACGCGGCAACATCGCTCCAATCTTTCGTTTCAGCAAAAATTTTCCCGTGAGAATATAAGGCTCAGAAGAATAAGTCCCGGGAATCTCAGCCAAATTATAATAATGCTTTCTTAACATCTCTGCCTGGAGCCTTCTACCCTCAAGCGCAAGTAAAGGTAAAGACATACAGAATTTGGCGTACTCCCTATTAAGAAACGGGGTTTCAACTCCGCGGTAATAATCATACATAGCGGGCTGATAATAAATAAAAAGTCTCTGGCGATTCCAGAAATCCAGGAACATTAAACGCTGAAAGAATGCGCCTTTGACAGAATCGATCTCTTTCTCAATCTCTTGTTTTACCTCTTCTATCGCGTCTCCTACCGGAAATTTAAGAAGACCTTTAACCTGCTTAGCGCTCCAATGCACCCATGATTTCGTGAGTAATTCCGTTAAACCTGATTCCGAATGAGTAGTGAGTAAACCGTTGGCATGATTTCCTGCCAACGGATCCCCCATATAGCCATGCAAGATTCTTCCTTGCGGCTCGTTTTTTAAGGCGTTTAAAAAAGGCATCTGGTACATACCGTGAAAATGCAATGCGCTGCCAAACCAATCAGCCCACATCTTGGTATGCTCTGCCAAATAATCCCTGCCAAAATCAATGCGCTTCCATTTAAGTTTTAAGGCCTTGGCTACTTTACTCGCAAAAATAACTTCATTCCAGTTGCTTGGACCATAAGTATACGCGTTGAAGTTCACGCCCATTTTGCAACCTATGCCTGCTATTAAACGCGAATCAACTCCCCCGGAAAGCGGCAAAACCCAATTTACATCATTCTTCAATACGCTAGCAACAGCTTCGCGAGATAATATATGCATTTCATCTACAAGTTCATCCCACCCCTTATTCCACCGCTCGCCAGAAGGCTGAACTGAATTAAGCCTTTCCCAAACAAAACCTTCATTCTTCCGCTCTGCACAGCAATCAGCGCGGACAACCTTCATATTCTTGAATATGGTCCATTCCCCCAACAAATGCCCATTGACTAACAACGATATTAAACCAGGCAAAAATAGATCTTTAGAAGTAAAACCTCCCGCAGAAACAACGACCGTCTCAAGCGTACAAGCTAAACAGCCCTTCCCAATAAAAGAATGAAATACGGGTATTCCCCCAATCCAGTCATTCCACATCGTCCAATGACTGCCTTGTAAGCTTATTTTTATCAGTATAAACCTACCATCCCAAGAAGGCTTATAGCTCTTAGATGCGCAATTCTCTTCGATTTCCTGCCAGTTAATGCCTCCTATAGGAGAACCTATGATTACATACAATACCCCGTCTTTACCTCGATGCAAACGCTCTGACAACTTGCCATGCCCCCAGACAATAAGTTCGCTTCTGCCAACCCTAATAGAAAGACGGTGCAACCAAGGAAAATGCTGTAAGGCCTTATCCAAGGTTTTCTCTAAAGAATTCTGGCTTTCCTGGTCTAAGCCCTCTGCCAGGCTAAACCCAACAATCCTATTCATAATTATTCTTTCTTTGCCATAACATAGACTGAAGAATACCGGTAATCACCATCTCTGGATACGTCATACTCACGCACTGAAACATTACTGAAACCCGCAAACTTTACTTTTTCAAGAATAGCCTCTTTATCGAAAATAGACTTATGCTCTCCATCGCGTAAAAGCAGCCACGAAAGCTTATCAAATGAAGTAGAGTACAGATGCCGCTTTTCTTCCGGAATATCGTATATCTTTTCGCTTAAAAATTTGACATCGTTCTTTAAATACGCACTTAAATAGGGATTTATATGGGGGACGGAAAAATCAAGAATACCACCTTTAACCAAAACCCTTTTACATTCTTTAAGAAGCGTGATTAAATCGGCTAATCCCAAATGTTCAAAACAATGATTAGAACGGATCTCAAGAACGCTTTCATCCTTAAAAGGGAGTCCCCACTGCAAGTCCCATCTTAAATCAGCTTGCGAGCACATATCAACGCCGACAAAATCTTTTATTCTATAGGCACCGCAACCAAGATTAAGTTTAAGAGGATAATTCTCTTTGGCTAAACGTTTTGCTTGTCTTAGGCCTTTTATCTTGATCTGCGCATTTCCGTATTTACCTAGAATCAACTCAAACACTGCCCTAATCATTTAAGCTCCCATTTTGAAATTCTATATTACCGCTTTTTAGTGGCCACGCAGTCGCCAATCAAATCACCAGGCCAATCAAAATCTAACTCAACCGCAAATCCTTTATTATCAAGAAATGCTATTTTATAATCTAAGCCATTCCAGAAATTAAACAAATCAGAAACAGTACTACCTAACCCTTCCAAAGTAAGAGGGTTGACTTCAAAGACTACGCGATCAATCAGTTTCTGCTCCAAGAAGGTCCTCATGCCATTCAATATCAACACCTCTGCTCCTTCAGCATCGATCTTTACAAAATCAATGTGATCAAGAGAATACATTCTTACTAAATCACCAAAGTTCATTCCGGCGACTTCCTTGGTAAAAGATTTATGGCTCCTAGCAAAAGAGGGATCTCCTATGCTTTGCCAGCCGTTTGATTCCGGAAAACATCGCAACTGCACAGCGCATTTTCTATCTAGCATAGCGGCATTGCATATAAATTCACAGGGGAGATTATTCAACTGTAAATTTTCCCGTATCCTTTTTGCATTAGAAGAATCCGCTTCAACAGAAATAACCTTCCCCGCCAAACCAGCCATTTTCCATAAAGAAACAGTGACAGTCCCCAGATGGGCCCCAATATCAACACAGACTGAGCCTTTTCTGATATTGCTCAGGACGAAACGAATAACATTCTGCGCGTCAGAAACAGACCGGCGCCTGGAATTAAATCGAACATCATCACCGGGATACTGCCAGTAAAAACTCCCGGACCAATCTCTGAACCGTACCGGTGAATTGGTTGCTTTAAGTTTGTGTTCCATTAGAATGCCGAGTATTTCCCTGGCAAGGCTGATAGGATTTAAAAACTTAAATTTCTCTGACATTTTCTTCTGTATATTATTTACTTGATAGGTTCCATTTGGCATCGACATAAACTACGCCCATACTGGAATCCCAGTTAAATTGCCCGTAATTACGCTGTAACCACTCCACCTGAAAGTTAGCAACATTTTCAATGTCATCAATTTTCTCTCCAGGCTGCCATAACTTTAAATCAATGCTATACCTACCCGGAAGAAGTGGAAGCGAATTGATTCTACAGACCACCTCCCCTTTCCCTTCAAGAACACTCGGAATATCACTCGGCTGATAATTACTCACTAAAGTGAACGCCCTCACCCCAGTCATGCTCTTGATAATGATACAAAACTGAGGAGTAGCTATTTTTTCTTTAAAATCATACCCGATCCTGAAAGTAAGCGGCTCTGAATAAAAAGCAGTCGCATTATCAATATCCATGGCCAGAGAGGTCAATAATTCCTTGGAGCCCTTGGCGCGGTTTTGGTGATTACGCAGATCCAATGTATCGATCAAAGCATTCCCAGACTGCATATAGGCGCTGATAGCGGCATCGATATTATCAATAGCCTTGATTTTCCCTGATTCCAAAACTATGCCTTTTGTGCAAAGGCTTGCTACGGCCCCCATATTGTGGCTAACGAAGAGAACTGTCCTGCCTTCCTTGGCGACAGAACTCATTTTCCCCAAGCATTTTTTCTGAAAGGCCGCGTCTCCCACAGCAAGAACCTCATCAACCAACAGTATCTCTGGTTCAAGATGCGCCGCCACGGCAAAAGCCAGGCGCACATACATACCGCTTGAATAGCGCTTAACCGGAGTATCGATAAATTTCTCGATCTCGGCAAAACCTACAATCTCATCAAACTTCTTCCTTATCTCGCGCTTAGTCATGCCAAGTATCGCGCTGTTTAAAAATATGTTCTCCCTGCCTGTTAATTCCTGGTGAAAGCCTGTTCCAACCTCAAGAAGACTGCTCACTCTGCCACGGATCCTGACGTATCCTTCTGTGGGCTCGGTTATTCTTGAAAGGATTTTTAAAAGAGTGGATTTTCCGGCTCCGTTTCTACCGATAATCCCGACCGCCTCAGATTCGGCGATCTCAAAAGAAACATCTTTAAGCGCCCAGATAGTCTCATCATTAATCGAGCCGCCTGCTTTATTGGCTTTCAGGGCCCTGGAAAAAAAATGGCTGACAGCATCTCTTAAAGTATCATGCTTAATTGTTTCTCCGATTCGATAACTCTTCCCCAAATTTTTTACTTCGATAGCGATTTTTTTCATATAACATCTGCGAATTTTCGTTCAAATCTCCTGAAATAAAACAGCCCTGAAATCAATACCGCAAAAGAAATAAAGATCTGGATAATAAGCTTAGCCCACAAAACAGGCGTGCCCAAAAGAGCCCAGCGAAACCCCTCAATCGCTCCGACCATGGGATTTAAATAATAGATCCACAGGTACTTCTGAGGAATTATCTCCATTAAATAAGCAACGGGCGTAAGAAAGAAACCTACCTGAATAAAATAAGGCAGGATTTTAGCTACATCCCTATACTTAACGCTTATCGTAGCTGCCCATAAACCAATGCCTACGGCTATAATTGTCGCTAGCACTATAAAAAACGGCAGGGTAAGCAATAGAAGGGTCGGCTTAACCCTGTAAAACAACATCATGATCATGAATACCCCAAAAGCGACCGCAAAATCAAGCAACGCCCGCAAGACTACTGATAAAGGGATAATCAGCCTGGGGAAATATATCTTTGTGATAAGGTTAGTATTATTCAGCAGACTGCCTCCCGCAGAGTTGACTATTTCAGAAAAATAAGTCCACACAAGCGTTCCGCTTAAAGTGACAAGAGCGTAAGGGATCCCCTGGGAGGGCAGCTTAGCGACTTTTCAGAAAATAAAAGTCCATACCAACATTTGTATTATCGGATTAATGATCGCCCAAGCGACACCTAAGAATGTCTGCTTATAACGGACCAAGATATCCCTCCAGGCAAGAAAATAGAACAGCTCCCGATAACGCCAGAGATCTGCGAAGTTTATCCCAAGCCAGCCTTTTTGCGGCCTTATAAAAAGCTCATCCGTTTTTAACATAAACATTATCTCCTAACGATAGATTCCGCGCTTAGATAACTCAAGAATCATGTCAATTGTCCTTTTGCCTTGATTATCATGAACAATCAAATTACAAATTAGTTTATTATTATCATCTTTGTCTTCTGATTTTGATATAACTATATCTTCCAGATTCAACTCACGCAAAGCAATCTCTGTAAAAGCGGAAATTTCTCCGTAACCGCAAATAACAAAGTTTCTTACGCCGTGTTTATATTCATTTATAATAATATCCTGAATAGCGCTCTTAATTCCTGACATCAGATTTATTGTGCTTAAAGTGAATTCGTAAGATTTCCTTATCTTTTCTGAAAGGCCTTGGGGCGTAAGGGTATAAATAACGGTTCGGGCGGGGGCTTCCTGGATCTTAATATAGCCCTTTTTTATAAGCCGTTTAATAATAAGATTGGTTAAGCCTAAAGAGATACCGGCATTCTTGGCAATGTGCCGCTGAGTTGGCATATGGTTATTACTTATCTCTCTGATGACGGCAAACTCTTTTTCATTTATTTCCATATTTAGCCCTAAATAGAGTATTGTTCAATATTTGAACATTATAATAACTATCTAGCAATTTGTCAACCCTTAAGTTACAGCTAATTACTATTTTATTACGCCTGAAAACCTTTTAGAATCAAATAGTTACATAAAGAAGGCTATACAAATTACCAGCTTTATGTTAAAATAAAAACATGGGTAAATTAAGCATTAAGAATAACGATTCTGGGCGCTTACCTGAACTTGATGGGATTAGAGGCCTAGCCATTTTAATGGTCATAGTATGGCATTACGGTAACTGTCAATTAGCAAGTCAAAGCCTTACTCTCAATCCTGTTCTAAAAGCACTGACCAATGCCACTTCTCTCTTTTGGAGTGGGGTAGATTTGTTCTTTGTGTTATCCGGCTTCCTTATCGGAGGGATTCTTTTAAAATATAAAAATTCTTCAAGCAGCTATTTTCGGGCTTTCTATACAAGAAGAATATTCAGGATATTCCCGATTTACTATATGCTTTTCGCTTTAACCCTTGTATGTACGCTATTGGGGGTAGGGCTTAAATTCCCCTGGCTTTTTAATAGGATGCTCCCTCTCTGGTCTTTTCCCCTGTTTATACAGAACTTCTTCATGGCTCAATATTCCACCTACGGGGCTCATTGGCTCGGCGTTACCTGGTCACTGGCTATTGAGGAACAATTCTATCTGATAATTCCCGCTGTCATCTACTTTACCAAGAGAGAACGGCTTCCGATTATTCTGTCTTTCTTCATAGTGCTTGCTCCTTTATTTAGGATATTATTTAACCGTCTGGGATTTTCAGACCTGTATTCGGAGGTGCTTCTACCCTGCCGGATGGACTCATTATTACTAGGAGTATTAATTGCCTATTGTTTTCAAAATAAGGATTTTATAGCTTCGCTTCAGAATAGAAAAATATTTATTTATTTGGCTTTCTGGGTATTGCTTATTGGGCTATTAATTATGCAATCGGTAGGAAAATTTACAGGTTTTAGATTTACGCTACTTGCTTTCCTATATGGGACCTTGATAATTATCGCTTTGATTGATAAAGAATCACTGCTTGGGAAGTTCCTAAGAAACCCCATCTTGCAGCAAGCAGGAATAGTTTCTTATGGAATTTACCTTTATCATCAGCCGATAAGCGGGATAATGCATCAATTATTCTTAAAGCAATCACCCCAGATAATCGGTCTAAACAGCCTCTTAGTAACATTGCTGGCGCTAATAACAACTATAATTGCCGCCCTCATTTCTTATTATCTGTTTGAACGTTTCCTCATTAACATTGGGCACAAAAGCAAATATTAATCATTCCTCTCAACTATACTACACTGCTTAGGAACCATTAAAAACTGAACACTGGATTATTTTCTTATTCTTCTTTATGGGATGATTATATTAGGCAGGTTTAGTGGGATAAATCTTGGCTATATTTTTTCGCACTGATTAATTGCTAAGCTTAAACCTTCTTAAGGCAACTAAACACATTTGCAATAATAGCAAACCATGTTTAAATCTCTCGATTTTTATATCTCCGTAAGTCCTGGCTCGATACCTAACCGGTAGCTCTACAATCTTAAGATTCTGCTTTGCCGCTCCGAATAAAAGCTCAAAATCTCCGAACGGGTCAAAATCTCCAAAATAACTTCTTGTTTCTTTTATTCTTAAATAAGATTCCTTTGTAAGGGCCTTTGTACCGCAAAGAGTATCTTTAATTGACTGCCCAAGCAGCCAGCTAAAAACAAAACCAAAGAACTCATTAGCATAAAGATTAAATAACCTCATAGCCCCCTTATCTAAAGGATAGACTAAGCGCGTACCATTAATAAACTCACCCCTTGATTCAGAAAGCGCAAAAAAGAATTTTGCAAGATCTTCAGGAGGGACAGTACAATCTGTATCTAGTATTATCAACACATCCCCCTTTGCCGCATCAAAACCCTTTCTCACCGCATCTGCCTTGCCCAGCTTAAGCATCTTATTCTGTTTACCGACATTTTCTTTTATTTTATCCTTGTCATCGCGAGGAATTTGATGAATAAGACGAATATCAAATCGATTGCTATATTGGGGTATTAACTCTCTAATTTTTTCAACCGTACCGTCTGTAGACAGCCCATCTACAAATATTAATTCCGTACGAGCCCCTATCTTTGGCAGGCTTGCCAAAAGTGGCTCTATATTCCCGACTTCATTCCTGCAGGGAGCAATCACAGAACAACTCATGTCTTTGTTTTCAGTTACCAAGACTTTTTTAGCGACTAAATATTCAATTAAACAGAAACGCCATAAAAAAGGAAAATTTGCCAATATTCTATTAAAAATCCACGAAATTAAAGGGATATTCAAAGGTAAGAGCATTTTCTTGCCTTTTTTTATAACCTCAAATCCGTTTAAATATAGCAAATCATCAATATCTTTGAGGCCAAGCCAATTCTGATATGCCCTAGGCATCCTTAAATTTATTTTTTCAGCCAACTTCAACACTGGTTCCCAAAGGCCGTTGTAATAAGTTATAACTACCCGTGAACGCATAGAAGTTATTTTTTTTATTCCTCTAAAGACTTTCCAGACATCGCTGAATACGCCAATACTACCAGATAAAAGTATATAATCGAACTTCTCGTTAATACGGATATCCTCTGCATCCTGCACCAGAAATTCCAAATGAGGATATTTCTCTCTTGCCACATCAACCATTTTATCGCTTAAGTCTATTCCTACTCCGCGCGAAGGCCTAAGCTTATTAAGCAATACTCCAGTACTGCTTCCTATATCCAGCACTGAAGCATCCGGAGGAATAAGAAACGTCATTAAGCGTTCAAGCTCATCGTGATAATAGCTGTTCCTTCTTATCCACAGGTCTCTCGTCGTAGCTATTGAGTTGAAAAAACTTATAATTTCATTCTTTTTCATTTTGTATATCTAGCCTTCTTATACCAGCTTATCGTACTTTTTAAACCTTCCTCAAACCCTATTTTAGCCTGAAAACCGAATTCTTTATAAGCTCGACTAATATCAAGGCACCTCCTTGGTTGTCCATCAGGCATAGAAGGATCCCATTCTATCCTACCTTTAAATTCTGTCAATCTCACAATCAACTCTACTAAATCTTTTATGGATATTTCAAAGTTTGATCCCAGGTTTACTGGTTCACTTTTGTCAAATCCCTGCGTAGCTAATATTATTCCCCTAGCGCAATCCTCCGCATACAAGAAGCCCCTTGTGGCCTCGCCTGTTCCCCACACAGTGATTTTATCTTCTTTTCTATCTATGGCATCGAAGCACTTCTTGATAATGGCAGGGATAACATGGGAAGATGCAGGATCAAAGTTATCTCCCGGGCCATAAAGATTAAGCGGCATAAGAAATATAGCATTAAAACCATACTGCTGACGATATGATTGCGACTGTACTAAAAGCATTTTCTTTGCTAACCCATACGGAGCGTTTGTCTCCTCCGGATAGCCATCCCAAAGGTTTTCTTCTTTAAAAGGAACTGGTGTGAATTTGGGGTAACAACAAATTGTACCTAAAGCCACAAACTTGTCTACCTTGTTTAATCTGGCATGCTCCATAAGCATTGCCCCCATCACCAGATTATCGTAGAAAAATCTCCCCGGATTTTCTCTGTTGGC
>JAHJJA010000043.1 GCA_018822885.1 Candidatus Omnitrophota bacterium | reverse complement strand
CTCGCTGCACTTTGTCCCTTTGGCAAATTGCGCGATATAAACCTTTAGGCCTGCGCCCGCCGCTCTCAAGGCTATTCCTAGGGCAGCTGTAGTCTTTCCTTTACCTTCTCCGGTGTAAACCTGTATCAACCTGTCACCGCCTTCCAGCCGTTTATTCCTAATACGCATAATGATGAGACAATTGCTCCGGCAATCAATACGCCTGTTATTATAGAGATAAACGCGTACCTGAATTTGATTTTAAATAGCGATGCCGCTATTGCTCCGGTCCAGGCCCCTGTCATCGGTAGGGGGATCGCTACAAACAAAATCAGGCCTAATGCTTCGTATTTTTGTATTGTATCCGCCTTTTTCTTTGTGCGCTCAAACAGCCAGTTAAAAAATTTCTCGAATATCCAGAATCTTCTTAACCAGTTGGAAACCGGTTGCAGTAAAAATAATACAGGAGCGACAAAGATACAGTTACCTATTACCGAAAGCCAGTAGGCCTTCATTAACGGTATTCCAAAAGATAGCGCTAAGGGAATAGCTCCTCTTAATTCCGATACGGGAAGCGCCGCCACGATCATGACGACGTAATCTTTGGGTAGGTCCTTAAGCCATCCTAAAATTAAGTTTAACATTTTCTTTTATAGGGACGTTTTCCAAATCAATCGGGAGAGTGTCCCCTTTTAATCATTTAGAGGGACACTCTTCGCTTTAGTTCGGAAAGCGTCCCTGGTTATTCGCGGTAGCCGTATTTGCCGATAAGGGGCACGAAGACACAGCCGCATACCGGAGTCGACTCAAGCCTGTTGTTTTTCTTTTGAAATAACGTTAAGACCTGGCTAAAACCTTCTCCTAACGGAACAGCTATCTTTCCCCCTTCTTTTAACTGTTCAGTCATAGGAAGAGGTAGCCTTGGGGCAGCCGCGGTAATAATTATTCTATCGAATGGAGCCTCTTCTTCCCACCCGAGTGTACCGTCAGCGCATTTTAATTTTATATTTTTATACCCAAGCTCGATCAGTATCGCTTCAGCGCGTTTTGCCAAACCCGGGAATCTTTCTATACTGCAAACCTCTTTAGCTAATTCAGCCAATATCGCCGCCTGATAGCCTGATCCTGTGCCGATTTCCAGGACTTTTTCTTCACCCGTTAAATCAAGGCATTTAGTCATCAGCGCCACTATGTATGGCTGGGATATCGTCTGTCCGTCACCTATCGGGACCGGAAAGTCTCCGTATACAGTTTCTTTTAAATCTTCAGGGACAAATCTATGACGCTCTACCTTATAAAAGGCATCCAAGAGTTTTTTGTTTTGAATGCCGCGAGGTATGAGTTGTTCCTCGACCATTCTTTTTCTAAGGATAGAGTAATCCATAATCGTAAATCTAAGGAGGGCTTTATTAGCCCGATTTCTTCGGACGTCATTGCGAGGCCTGCGAAACAGGCCGAAGCAATCTCAAATTATTATATTGCTATAATTCCTTAGCAATAAATTTAATAAAGCGAAGCGTATCTATAAAAGGATTGATTTGGCTTTTTTCACCGCTGTAAATAGTCTCTATTCCCACCGATTCTATTTTAAAACCAAGGCGGCTTGTTTTAATTAATATTTCTGACTCGGTTTCGTATTTAGATGTTTCAAGCCTTACTTTTTCAAGGACTGGTTTTTTGATGAGACGGTATCCGCATTGAGTGTCAGGGATCTTTTGTTTTGCTGCCAAAGAGATGAGCCAGGACATAAATTGGTTAGTGAGTATGCGCAGCCACGGCATGCCTTTGGTCATGCCCATGCGATTTCCGATATAAATCCCCGCGCCGGATCCTGCCGCTGCTTTGAGAAAACCTGCGATTTCTCGCGGGGAATGCTGGCCGTCCCCGTCCATAGTGATTACCGCGTCGTAGCCTTTTGAAAGCGCGTAGTCAAATCCTCTTACTAATGAAGCGCCTTTTCCCTGGTTAATCTCATTTCTTAAGACAACCGCCCCTGTTTTTATCGCTACTTCTACGGTGTTATCAGTAGAGCCGTCATCTATGACTACAATATCAAGGCCATGCTTTTGGACCTCTCTTATTACATTGGATATTGCCAATGATTCGTTATAAGTTGGTATGATCACGCAGGTCTTCACGATACCCAGAACCTCCTAAACATATACCATTGGTCAGGATATTTGCGGATGTAATCTTCAAACGTGGTTATATATCTCCCGATTATCTCTTCGACGTCTTTTTGAGTATTAGTTGTTTGTTTATGGGAAATCGCTTTCTCGAATCTTAAAGTGAAACTGTCATCCTGGTTTCTAAGCATGAATCCGGGAATGATACTTGCTCCTGTTTTTAGCGTGAATGCTGCGGGGCCTTCCGGAAATATCGATTTTCTTCCGAAGAAATCAAGCAGCGCACCCTTTTCAGTAAAATCCCTGTCTCCGACAAGAGCTAATATCTTTTTCTCATTTAACACCGTAAGGCACTTTCTTACTGCTTTCCCAAGCGGTATCACGTAAATGCCCTTACTTTGCCGTTGAGAGTTGAAAAAATCATCCACTAGCTTATCTTTATGTGGTAAGGCGACCACCCATAGAGAGTAGCCGCTTAGTGCCGCGACCACCCCTCCTAATTCCCAGTTTCCAAGATGAGCCGTCAGTATGATCACGCCTTTTCCCTTTGCAATCGCCTCATCCAGAAAACAGGAGTTCTCTATGCGCACATTTTTCTCAATAAAGTCCTTATTGAGTTTCTGAAAACGAAAGAAATCCACTAGGTATTTTGAAAAGTTCCTAAACATCTGAATCCGGAGCTTCTCGATCTCATTATCGGATTTTTCGGGAAATATTGTTTTGAGGTTTCCGGTGACTGCTTTTTTGTCCTCTCTAGCTACCATCCCGCGCACATCGGCAATAAATCCTGCTATTGCATAGCCGATATTTAGCGGAACCGCAAGGGCGATAAACTGTCCGATCCTATAGAGCAAGTAATTAAGCATTGGCAAGTTCAAGAATGAGTTTAGCGATATTTAGGCTGGCTAGGGGCTTGCTGATAAAACCGGCAGACTCGCTTAGGCGTTTTAATTTGCTGGCGTCTTTGATCAACTCTTCTATCACTGAGTTTATTTCTTCCGGCTCATCGATTTTTATGGCAGCGCCCTTTTCTGTCAGGTAGCGCGTGTTGTTTTCTTCCTGTCCGGGTATTGGCTTGACTATGATCATAGGAAGTTTCTTTGCCAGTACCTCTGCTGTGGTCACTCCTCCGGGCTTTGATATTATCAGGTCTGAAGCCGCCATTAATTCATGGATGTTATTTGAATAAGAAAGAAGCTGGATATCTTTTTTTAACTTTTTTACCTTTCGTTTGAGCGATTTATACAATTTTTTATTGGTTCCGGTTACGACGATCTCTTGCAGGGGATAGTTTATTTTTTCAAGGGAGCTGATTATTGTTTTAATAGGCCCCAAGCCCTGGCCCCCTCCCATGAGAAGAATAGTTAAAGCATCAGGCTTGAGCCTTAATTTCTGTAGTAATTTCTCTTTGTCCTGCGGTTCGATGAATTTCTGGTCAAAGGGGATGCCTAAGGATTTGATCTTGCTTAATTCGACCCCCTTTTGCATTAACCGCAGCGTCACATCATCGGATGGGGTGATGTAGTAATTCACAGCGTCATAAAGCCAGAAAGAATGGGGAACGTAGTCAGTAAGCACGGCTACTAAAGGCGTATTAACGTTATAGGTTTTTTTATAATCGGCGCACATGCCGCAAGGGAATGCCTGCGAGCAAAGTACGGCGTCAGGTTTAAATTTCTCGAATAAGTTTTTAAGTTTTGGTGAATTAAATTTATGGATAGAAGCTTTGATCTTTTCAAGGTTTTTTACGACGCTAGGATTGTCATATAGGTAGTTCCATATCTGGGGAGTTCTTTTAATGACTTCTAAATAAAGGCGGTTTATCACTTTTTCAGAGATTGGGTTTGTGTAATTAAAGGCGTTGATATTAAGTATTTCTGTCTGCGGGGCAAGTGTCTTTATCGCCTTTTCAATGGCAAGGGTGGCGCTGTGGTGCCCTGAGACCTCCGTGATGTACATAAGGAGAATACGTTTGTGAGGTGCGCCGGACATTATATTTTTCCCTCCTCTGATAATTCAACAAAGACTGAAGCAATCTCAGGATGAAGCTGTTTGCCGCTTACTCTAGCGATTTCCTTTGTTGCCTCTTCTTTTGAAAGGCCTTTGCGATAAGGCCTGTCTGTTGTCATAGCGTCAAAGGTGTCTGCGACCGATATAATGGCAGCGATAAGGGGTATTTGATCCCCTTTTAAACCTTCAGGGTAACCTGAGCCGTCAAATTTTTCATGGTGGTATTTTACCCCTAAGGCCGCAGTTTCGAGCTCCCCGATAGGTTTTAGTATACTGACTCCAATGATCGGATGTTCTTGAATGCGCATTCTCTCTTCATCATTTAGGGGCCCGTTTTTATTCAGTATAGATTCAGGTATGCCTATTTTTCCAATGTCGTGAAGCAGGCTCGCAATATGCAGGTTTTCAAGGAACTTTCCGTCAAAAGCCGACTTATTTTTTTGGCTAAGTCTCTTGACTATTAATAATGATAAATCGGTCACTCTGGCCGTATGGCCGTGCGTGTAGTGATCTTTAGCGTCAATTGCTGCGGCCAGGGCAATGGTTGTATGTATAAAGAGCCGGTATTTTTTCTCAAGTTCCAGTTCCAGCTCATGGAAAAGCTGGGCGTTCCTGATAGCCATTGCAACGTCGGAAGCAAGCGCCAGAAAAAAATCAAGCTCCTCTACGCTCAATCTTTCTTTATTCTGTTTTTCTCCTAAAAGCAGGATACCAATAAGGTCGTCTCTATAATAGCTTGGTATGCAGGCGACCGAATCAAATATCTCCATCTGATAGAGCGCATTTTTAAGTACCTGTTTCGTTTCTGATCCAAGATTTTGGCTTAATAACCTTTTCCCTTCTTCGTAAACCAGCGCTCCTTCATTAAAAGTCTCTTTATCCAGTCGTTCCCTGAAAAAGCGTATCAGGGCATTATCTTCGTCCATGCGGGCAAATCCCGTCGGAATCTTTAGGCCTGTTGTGCCGCGGGATACCGTTAACACATAACTATTTTTTTCGGAATCATGTATGAGGATGCCCGAGTGGCTTACCCGCACTTTTTGAACGATCAAACGGGCGATCATTTTGATCAAGGTATCCGGTTTATGTACCATGATCATTGTCTTTGCCGCGGACTCCAGTTCTTTCTTGTAATCTATTGCCATTAAGCTTTCAAAGCCTCCATTACCACGCGCTCTAATTCATCAAGCTCAAGCGGTTTGTGGATGTAATTTATTGCGCCGAGTTCTTTGCATTTTGCGAAGGCGCCCTCCTCCTCCGGCTTTCTCCCTGTTACCATGATCACCTTTGCCTCTTTATTTTTCTCTTTGATATTTTTCAAGGTCTCAATTCCGTCGACACCGTCCATGTTTATATCCAGGAGTATGAGATTGGGGTTATCCTTTTCCACCAGATTTACGGCTTCGTCGCCGTTTGCCGCGGTGATACAGTCAATATTGCGTTTACGAAAGAAATTCGCCGCGAATTCCCTTACATCCATTTCATCATCGACTATCAATAATTTTGCCATAAAAGCCCCTTTCATTATTAGAAAAGTATTTTACTATCTAAAGAGCCTGAGGTCAACTCTATATTATGCATTTGTCTTTGGCTGTAGGGTAGGTTTAAACCTGCCCTACGCTCTCATTCTATTCATACATAAGGCTGACTTTAAAAGTTTCTTCGCTCTTCACAAGATCATAAGGAAACGAATCAAATGGCGAAGCGCCCTTCACAGCATTTATCGCATATTCGGTTAAGCCTGGATTAGACGAGGATGCCTGAGGTTCACCTAAAAGTGAGCCGTTGCTCTTAACAGTGAAAGTCAAGACCACCTCCCCCTTTTTGCCCGAAGGTTGATTTGATTTTGCGAAACTATTTATCTTATTCAAAAGTCTTTGATAATATGCCGCGGCTCCCTGGACCGGAATATTTGTATCGGCTGATTTTACTTCCGAAGGGAATTTTTTGGTCACGATTTTTCCTTTGACCATACTGGCGACTACGCCTTCTTTCGGGGGGATTTCTGAAAAATCAGTATAAGATCTTTCTCCGGTCATGATGTGCGGGGTAAGGAGGATGACCAGGTCGCTTGTTTCTACTTTATCATCTGTCCTTCTGAATAGATTGCCCAGCCCGGGAATATCCCCGATCAACGGGACCTGTTTTACGTTTTTAGTCCTTTTATCCTTTCTCATGCCGCCGATGATTATAGTCACGCCGTCTTTGACCATGACAGCGGTCTCTGATTCTGAAGTCGTTACAATAGGCACTAAGTTTGGCTTGGCCGTGGTCCCGAAATCCTTGTAATCACTTGAGCTTATTTCCGGGCGTATCTTCATGGTGACAAAATTATCCCGGTTTATAGTCGGGGTGACATAAAGCTTGATCCCCACATCAACGAAATTAACCTGGTCTGCTGTCACCTCTATGCCGCTTGAGCCCTGGGAAACAGTCTGGGTAATATACGCCTCTTTTGTACCGACGAGGATTTTAGCTTCCTGATTGTTGATTGCCATGATCCTGGGGCTGGACAGGATCTTTGTATCGCCTATGGTCCGCAGAATATCTATTACACCCTTATATTTTCCGGGTTCATCCACGGAGGTCTGTTTCAAGGTGCCCATGAACAGCGAATTTCCGGAAGTGATCGTGTTGATCGGTAAGTTTAACTTTATATCAAAATATTTATTGATCCAGTATTCCCAGTCAACCCCCATCTGAAACTGGTCCGAAGGAGTCACTTCGATCACCTGGGCGTCAATAAGGACCTGGGCAGTTTTTTCGTCAAAGGCGGTAATGATCTTATTGATTTCGTCCAGTTTTGCGGGATAATCGGTGATCGCTATTTTATTTGTGCGCTCATCCATCCGGATAGAGCCGAGGTTTTTTGTGACTGCTTCCTGGATTTTTGGCAGGAGTTTATCCGCAGGGGCGTAATTTAGACTAAAAACCCGGGTTTCTAGCGGCAAGTCTGTTCTCTTAATAAATTCTTCCATTTCTACTATCTTATTAGGGGCATCTATTAAGGCAATGGTGTTGGAGGTCTCATCTACTACGACCCTGCCGATATTCGATTTGATTTGCGACAACGCTCTGGCGAGATCAGCGGCCTTTGCGAATTTTAGCTGAATTATCTTTGCCTGTTTCTTATCTTGATAGCGCTCTCCGTAGACAAGCTCGTAGTCGCGCTGCGTCATCACATTAATAATGTTTCCTTTTTTCTCATACGCCAAGTCATTAGCCAAAAGCACTATTTCAAAAGCGTCCCAGACATCGACGTCTTTTAAGAAAAGGGTAACTCGCCCGGTTACATTCTTTCCTATGACAAGGTTAAGCCCTGACCTCGAAGAAAGGGTTTTTAAGACATCTATCACATCCATCCCTTTTATATCCAGCGAGATTTTATTTCCGGCTTGCGCAGATTTAACCGGCTGGGCAAACAAAGGGCTCCAAACCCCAAGCAATAGAATAAATATCAAACTTGCGACTTGCCTGCCCCGAGCGTAGTCGAGGGGTGACTTGTAACCCTTAATTTTTTCCATATTAGGCCTCCGTATTAGAGATGCAACTCATATCTCTCGCCTTTGTAATTTAATATGACTTTCCCCTCGGAGATATCTTCTAACTGAAAATCCCCGAAAAATTGACCTTTATTAAGGTAAAAACTTTTTTGCGACTTTTTATCTTCTATGATCGCCTGGGGATTGTCTCCCGATATAATACCCACAAGGCTTATGTCTTTTATCAAATCGACATTTGGCCCGGCAACAGAAGAAGATTTGCTTACGGCAGGCGCGGTTGAAAACATTTTTTTATTTTTGATTTCATTGATGTAAGCCTGAAGGTTAGTGTCTGAGTCGGTTTTTATATCCGGTCTTTCCCCTTCGGAGGTTTCTTTGGAAATAATTTGCGGAAGCTTAATTGTTCTTAAGGCTATTAAAGGATAAATAAATGAAATGAGCAAGTAAAGGCAGCTTGCCGAAAAAATCAGGATTATGGTTTGTTTTAGATTTAGTTTTAAGGTGAAGCTTTTAGGTAGTTTTGGCAGATGTATTGTTTGAGCATGTGCAGAAGGTTTAGCTTGGCTGGGAGAAAGCGCCGGTTCAACATCTGGCTTGACAGGTAAGGGTTTTTTATTTTGCCCTTTAATAAGCCTTAAAAGCTTTTCTTCGGGGGAAAGATTATCCCTCATATTCTCTTCCTTGCCTGATAAGTTCCTGAATGGTATCTGCGTCGACCGTAAGGCGCTCTTTCATCACTATGGTTTCCAACGCGTCATGGCAGAGCATGGCTATTCTACGCGGGTATCCTTGCGTTTGTTTATGGATCAGCTTAATGGCATCGTCTGAAAAAAGATTATCAAGGTGGGTGTATCCAGCCTGTTTTAACCTGAAATGCACAAGCTCTTTTGTTTCTTCTTCATCCAGAGGATTAATCGTGTATTTGAGGGCGACCCTATCCATAAAATTGCGGATTCGTTTGATCTTTGGAAGCAGCTCGACTTGCCCCATAATCACTAACTGCAGCAGTTTGTACTCGTTAGTTTCGTAATTAAGCAATGTCCTTAGGACTTCCTGGTTTTCCGGGCTTATCTTTTGTCCTTCATCGATCAAAAGGACAATAGTCTTGTTTTCTTCCACGCCCTTTTGAAATAAATATTTCTCGAGCGCCTCTTTGAAATCCAGTGTTGATTTAAATTGCGGCACAATATTAAACATCTTCACTAGCGTAAGAAGAAATTGGAATTCTGATTTAAAACCCGGATCAAGGATCATGTGAAAAATGTAATCGTTGTCGTCTTCAAAGGCTTGTAGCAAGGTGCGGGAAAGCGTGGTTTTTCCTGTGCCGATGTCGCCTAAAATAATGTTTAGGCCGCGGCGCAGGCGAATCGCTATCTCAAGGCGTTTCAGCGCGGAATCATGTCCCGCAGAGTGATAAAAAAAT
>JAHJJA010000042.1 GCA_018822885.1 Candidatus Omnitrophota bacterium | reverse complement strand
GCTACTTGCAATTTCACCCTCCTCCATAATAAGTAAGATTCGATTACTAGATGCCATTTCTTCCTTTCCTTAATATAACCTCTTGTTTTCCAGTTTTTTCCAGTCATTAAACAACTCCAGGCATTCCCTGCGCAAGAACGCAGGGTATATTTTGACATCGCTTACGCCCTCATCCCTCATCTTTTTGCAATTTATCTGAAGCTCATTAAAACCGAGCTTCTTCGCATCAGCAACAGTCGTGCCGTAAATAACAGCATCAAGCCTGCTCCAGTGGATAGCGGAAAAACACATCGGGCAAGGCTCGGTCGTAGAATAAATCACGCATCCCGAGAGCTTAAAATCCTTAAGCCTCTTTGAAGCAAAGCGTATAGCATTGACTTCAGCGTGCGCGCTGGCATCAGAGATTAAAACAGTATTGCGCGCCACGGCTATCACTTTCCCGTCCCGCACAATACAGGCCCCAAACGGACCCCCCTCCATTTTCCTTAGGTTCTTCCTTGCCTCTTTGATCGCAAGGCGCATGAATTTCTCTTCCGGTCTCATATCAATCCCTTAAACCTTATGCCCTTATAAATAACCATATGGTCCTGGACCTGAACCAGCGGCTTCTTCTTAATCCAGAGCCTTTTATAGACGAATTCCGTGATCTCCTCTCTCTCCTTCAGGCTGTATTGATGGACATTAGGATAAAGCATGATCATCCAGATGACAGACATAAATTTCTCAAAGTCATCGACATAAAAATAAACCCTGTTTTTCTTGAAAAAGATCTGTGTTTTCTTAAAAAGAGTTTCGCGCTGTAATTGATCCTTTAATTTAAATAGATCCTGCCTGTTTTTACAGCCGAAATATTTACCGACAAAATGATCGTAGATCCAGCTTGTCGTACAAGGGTCATCAGAACAAGGAGCCATCAGGACAGCGTGGAACGCCGCTACGGGAGCGCTTATATAACGGTAAAGATTATTAAAAAATAGGCCCCACTTACCCTCATTGCAATAATAAAGAGAGTGGTGCAGAGTGATAAGGTTGATTTTTTTTGAGTGCAGCCTGTTTTTTAAAAACATCCTGGCCTGCGCTGCATTCAAGAGCATCTTGTCAAAATCGCTCAGGACAGTAAAGACATGGTTAGTGTGTTGGCGCGCAATGCGTTCTTTTACTATCTCCAGTGCATCTTTTTCAATATCCAATAAATAAAGCCCTCCGCGGCAGGCGGTTTCAAGTATGCGAAACTGCGGCTCATTGCTTGAGCCGATAGAAAGCGCGGTAATGGGAAAGGTCAGCGGCAATGCCTTATTTAGAACTCGTATTACTTTGGCTAATTCCTCCCCTATATTGACCTTATCATTGCTATAGCGAGACCAGACCTTGTCCTGCTCAAAGATCTTGGTATCTCCGACCTTTATCCCGCGTTCAATAAGTTTTTTATCTTGCGAGCGCATATAATACCTTTGATCAAACCTCGATCAATTCATAGTCTAATGAACCTAAACCCATACTAACAGCATGCTTCAGCTGGATCATGCCATCCCTTTTGGGATGGGCCTCTCTGAATATGTCTTTGCCGCAGGCATTATTGACCAAATCAAAACATGCCTTATCAATAGCAACAGGATCCTTAGAGATCAATATGCCTACATCGGGAGCGATTCGCGGGTCATCTTTGGCAATACAATCACACTCCTGTGTTATCTTGATAGCAAAATTTATAAAGACGGCCTTATCCTGTTTCGTATCCAGGACCGCTTTTGCATACTCGATCATTTTCTGCTGGATCTTGCTGCCTCCGGTGTCCCAATCGACATCAATGGCGAATTTCGGACATACTGCAATACAAGTCGCGCAGCCTATACACTTATCTTTAATTATTCTTGCCTTATCTTTGATCATCTCAATGGCGTCCGCCGGACAGCTCTTTACGCAAATAAAACAGCCAATACAGGCCTTGGTCCTTACGAACGGAGATACGTCCGAATGTTGAGCAAGCTTACCCGTTCTTGCGGCGCAGCCCATGCCGATATTTTTAAGAGCGCCTCCGAAACCGGTCATAATGTG
>JAHJJA010000041.1 GCA_018822885.1 Candidatus Omnitrophota bacterium | reverse complement strand
TTTGATCAGGTCTTTCAAACCCAATTCTTTCCACAAGATTATAAACGTAGCTACGCATGGAAATGAAACCGCCAATAATGTCGCTGAAATAAATAGCTGTTTAGCTGAAAGGCCTAAAGGCATCAACATCCCGACTGCGACATCTTTTCTAAAGAAGCCGATTATCAAAGCTACTATCGCCCCCTTTGGCAGGCCGAATAACCCTTTTATGACCGGCGCAAAGATGCCGGATATAATACCAAATAAGTTAAAATAGATAAGGATATTTATCACGGCAACTCCGATAAGCACGATCGGAACCGCCTCAGCAATAAAACCCTTGATACGGAAGTATAATTTCTGGCCTAGCACGTGTAAGGGCGGAACTCTATAAGGAGGAATCTCAAGCAAAAACTCCGGGCTGTAACCTTTTAAAACACGGTTTAAAATCAACCCCAACACCAGGATCAAAGAGAATAAAACCAAATACACTCCGCTGACGTAGAACCCGCCGAATCTGCCTAATAAACCGAATATCATGGCTTGTAACGGCACGCATGGCACGCCAATCGAGATCAACGTCGCTGCGATGAACCTTTCGCGCTTGGACTCTAAAGAGCGCGTGGCCAGAATTCCGGGCACATTGCATCCGAAACCTAAAAGAACAGGGATGATAGCGAAACCATGCAGCCCCAAACGATGCAAAAGATTATCCAGCAGTATCGCCAGCCGCGGCAGGTAGCCTATATCTTCCAAAAGGCTTAAGATAAAATAGAATGAGACCAGATACGGCAACACCATCCCGAACTCAATATAAGGAGCGGTAGTCAGCACACCGAGGGATTGTTTAAAATCAATCTTACCGTTGATCAAATCGCCTATCAGCAAATGAAATAAGAATCCTTTAATTTGCCAAGATTGAGTCAGTCTTTCCAGCAAGGGCTGGTAAAAATTGATAAATATCGGATCCGTTATCTTGCTGATGATAAACTCTCCGATAAAACGCACGATTTTGAACGAAGCGTAAACCACCCCTGCCGCTAGTATCAGTCCGGTTACAGGCCGCACGGACGCGTCTTCTAATATCTCCCTAAAACTATGATGGCGATGCTCCAGATGCTGGACCTGTTCGATTATCAGACCTATCTCTTTCCAGAGCTCTTCATGGGAGAGCTTGACTCGGGGGATAGGTGCTGCTTCCCCGATCCTTTCAATCAATGATTTTATCCCGACTCCCGTTACCGCGCAGGTAGAGATGACAGGAATACGCAAAATCTCCTCTAACTTTTTGACATCTATATGGACCCCCCTGTGGACAGCGTCATCGCACATGTTCAAACAGGCGATTGTCGGGAATCCTCCTTCGATCAGCTGTAACGTTAAGAGCAGATTTCTCTCTAGATTAGTCGAATCAATGATATTAATGACGATGATCTCGCTTCTAGGATGTTCTTTTAATAAAGAAACGGCGACTTCTTCGGCGCTGGAATTAGGCTCTAACGAATACGTACCCGGCAAGTCTACGACCTCGATCCGCTCACCTGCCAGGTTCAAATAACCCTTTATAAACTCTACAGTTGTGCCCGGATAATTAGACGAGATCACCTGGACACCGGTCAAGCGCGAAAATACCACGCTTTTTCCGACGTTAGGGTTACCTATCAGATATATTTTCTTTATCATTCTGTCTCAACGATTATTTTTTCTGCAACGCCATGCCCGACCGCTAAGATACTCCTGCCCACCTTAAACACCACTGGCCCTCGCAGCCCGATATGGCTTAATTTCGAAATCTCCTTACCCTCGAATATACCCATACTCATAAGCCTTTTATGAATATTGCCTCCCCCGAGGATCTCAATGACCCTGCCTTTATGATCGGCCTTCAGATGCGCTAAAGATATTTTTCTCATTTCTTTGCTTACCTTCGCTTTCCATGGTAGTTTCTATTATACACCTATTATTCAATCTCAGTTTTGTATTTTAGCATAAAATGTAAGCTGTATAAAGATAAACAAGAGGCGGGATTCAAACAAAGCAGAATTTAAGAATGAGGAATTAAGCGGGATCTCCGGATATCACCACAAAAGCGCCTTTACCGAAACCTTTGCGCGCTTTCTCAATTGAATCTAACTCTTCCGGAAATCTAAAAAGCGTCTGATAATAAGCCAACTTACGAAATCCCGCCTTTTTTAGCAGGTTAGCGGCTTCTCTGACATCCATGAAATCTGCGTTTTTATAAAATACACTCTTCTTTTTTTGATAAAACTTACCTAAAAAACTATTCTTATCTATAATGCCGATTACGATTTTTCCTTCCTTCTTTAAAACCCTTCTTGCTTCGCAGAGCACCTTTATAGGATCTTTTACAAAACAAATAGTTATAATAATTGCTGCATAATCAAAGGTAGAATCTCGAAAGGACAACTTTTCACCATAACCTGACTTTACATTTACGCCTCTCTTCTTGGCGATCTTGCCCATCTTTCTTGAAGGCTCAATACCATATTTGATACCTAATGGCGCGGAAAATCTTCCCGTCCCCACTCCGATCTCCAACCCCTTGCCTTTCTTAGGCAAGACAATTTTTATCGCCTCTAATTCCGATAAATAGGCAAATCTATTTCTTTCATACCAGGCATCATATTGTTTATAGTATTTATCAAAGACTGAAGTCATAGATCCAGCTCTCCGAACCAACCGTCATAAAATCTTTTAAGATGCTCATATTCCTCTTTCGACATAGTATTTTTCTTAACCTCTTTTTCTCTAAAAGAGTAACGGTAATTCGCGCAGTAGCATCCGATAATGTCCTTAGCATGATTTATTCTTTTTAGCATCTCTTCGCAGTTTTTCTTATCTTCATCCTTACATCTATCAGGATGATATTTGAGAGCTAATTTTCTAAAGGCATCTTTAATCTCTTCTATGCTTGCCTCTTCGCCTAATCCTAAGGCCTTCCTTGCTTCATCAATTTTCTTAAAATTCATATTAAACGCTCTCCTTGATCGTCAATCAAATATGCTTTTTTATCAAAGATTCTAGTTCAGCCCTAGGGAGGGCACCGACAATCTTATCTGTGACTTTCCCGTTTTTAAAAATCGCTATTGTCGGTATGCTCATGATTTCATAACTGGCGGCTGTCTCAGGAGCGTCATCTACGTTTAATTTGCAAACCTTCAATCTTCCCTTGAATTCCTTGGTAATCTGATCGATCACTGGCGCAAGCCTAAGACAGGGCCCACACCAAACTGCCCAAAAATCCACTAAAACAGGCAAAGTTTCTTCCAGTACCTCTTGTTTAAAATTGCCATCATTTATGTTAATCCCCATTTTCTGCCTCCTTCTTTTTAGCTGCTATTTCTATGGATTCAACGAAAAACTCCTTATCCATCTGAATATTGACATCCGCGCTGTTACAAAAAGGGCATCCGAATACTTTTTTGGAGATTTTTGTGCTGCGTTTACAGTTTTTGCACTCTAACAAAATCTCAAGAGGCAAGACTTTAAGCCGCACATTCTTAAAACTCTCACCTTTACTCAACTCCTTAAAAGATTCCTCCAGGGTTATAGCTGTGACATGACTGAATGGGCTTAGCCGGACATTGACTATAACCTGTGCCGAGGCCATTTCTTTAGTTAACTTCTGCTTTAAAACAGCGAATATTTCATTGATGAATCTGATCTCGTGCATATATTCATCCTCTCTTCGTCTTATTGTCTTTTACAAACAATAGCGGAAAGACTATATCGCTCACGCAACAAGGGATCCAAACCGCCAGGAATAGAAATAAAAAAATAGTAATATATGAAAACCAACTCAAAATCCCACCTTTAGCCATGATTATATGGAATAAAGACGCCCATGTGCTCAATAATACATGAAGGCTGTGCGGGAATTTCGTTGTCGGCTTATAATAAGCTATAGCTATTCCTATAATTGCCAAAGGATTGACCAGCCACCACTTCTCAATGAATCCAAGATGGATCCCCCTGTTAGGCATACCAAGCAGAGATTCAGCCGCATAGGGAATCAAAGAATCACTTATTGTAGCAATGCCCACAGAACCTGCGTAGCCTATTAAGATCAAAGCCCAAAAGTTACATTTTCCTTTAATACAGTCTTTGCCGATGCGAGAGCAGGTATGGAGTTTATACATCGCCGCGGTGACTAACGCGCTTAAAAGCACGTGTAAAGGATGGAGCACGTAAAAAATATTATACGAAGCCTTATAGGGTAATTTGAAAGAAAACGCCATAATAGCTATTCCCGTAATCGCGCCGAATATCGTAAAAGGCGCATGGGCCTTTAGTTCCTTTAAAATATAGCCTGCCATTTTATCAAACCTCTATTTCCTGCCCCGCCTTAATAGACACAAAATCCTCTCCGTAATATTCTTTAAAAATACCTTCCGCGGCCTCTCCGGAGCAATGCGTAGGCCCGCACTTTTTAATCCCCATCTTCTTAAACTCTTCGGCTATTATCTCTATCGCCCGTTTATCCAACTCCACCAGGTGAAACCCGCCCAATACGAAATAAACCTGCTCATTGGGGAACTTTATTTTTACCTTCCCTGCCATCTTTAAGATCCCGGGGTGGGCGCATCCGGTGATTACGGTAAGCCCGTTTTTTGTCTTTAACAGGGCCGCCTGTTCTGCCATGCATTTTCCGTGATAGGCCCCGGCGATCTCTCCGGTAGAAAATACATCCGGGATAATCTGGGCGGATCTTTCTATTTCAATAAGCCTGGCGCCAAGCTTACCGGCCCTATCTTTGAATTCGCGGCTGAAATTAGGGCAGATATACACAGGCATGCCTTTTTTATGTTTCAATAACTCCCAGAGCCCTCCCCAGTGGTCCCAATGGTCATGCGAGATCACCACTGCTTCAATCTTATCTATACCGACGCCCAGGGCGCTTAGATTTTGCAGCAACCACTCTCCCTTTTCTCCGGTATCAAACAATACCCTGTCGTCGACTAAAAATGAAAGCCCCCAGCCTGTGCGAAAATCATTATTTAAAGCGCTCTTGTCAAAAATGACTTTTATATTCATCTATTAAGCCTCTTCTGGAATTATAAAACAATACTACCTCTCCCAGCTTACAGCCGGTTTCCTTTGCTACCACCGGACATTTGACCATGAATAAGAAAAAAATAGGCCTTTTTTCATTTGATAAAGACTCGAAATTACCCTGGCCTTTGCTGATTATCATATCGGCGCGGTTATAGGCCCTTTTAAATTCCTTTGAGCACAGGCGAAGTATTGTCCCCGGGGCGTCCGTACCGTTAGAAATCACCCGTGTGATCCTGTCAATCCCGCAGGCCCTGGCATCTTCGGCTAACGCGTCGTTTATAACGGGTTTTGCTTTGACGGCGTAACAGATATTTTTATCAGAATACTTCTTCTTTATTTCTTCGATTAAAATCCGGTCGAATGCCGTCTCTCCAGCGTTATCAGCCAGATATAAAATATTCTTTGCGCCCTTCAACGTCCGCTTAAACTCCGGATAATGAAATACGGATTTTTTATGAACAACCCTGTTTTCTTCCGCGAGTATCTTTTTTAACTCCGCCTTTACGTTTAAATTATTCTTTACGCCGAAATCGATGATGTTTCCGGCAATCGCCAGTTCCAGCGCCGTCAAAAGCCTGTCCTTTGAACGGCTTACCCTATCCTTTAATTTTCCTGACAGCCTTAAGGCAATGCGGTTACTTTTTTGTTTTATTGCTTTGTACGGATCGCCCTTAGAGCTCACAGCCATTAAAAGCCTGTAGCCGATCCGGGCTATTTCCGGAGGGCTGGCTTCAAGCGAGATTCCCGGGATTTTTCTGGCGAACTCATCCACAATCTGTTTTTGCTGTTTCGTCGATGCCCCGACGATCCGCGCCCCTTCAAGCGCCTGCCTGAAAAAGCAGGGGATACAATCCAAATAAGTCCTCATTTCACCTTGCCCCTTCTTTTTAATGTATCCGAATCGCTTATGGACGTAATATCCTGAAATGCCCTCTCGTCGTAAACAGAGACTGCGTTGATTGCGTTACAGGCGGAAACAAAACAATCTTTTATCTTCAAAATCTCTTCCCTTGCTAACGGTTTAACATTACAAGGCCGTAACGGAGTATTAACCTGGACTTCGTCAGGCCCGATATAATTTACCAAGTGAATAAACTTATCGATATCAGCCTTGTTTTTATCTATAAACATTATCTGTAACGCCAGCTTGTTATTATAGATCTTCCTAAATTCTTTTATGCCTTCCACGATACCGGAGAATTCTATATCCTTGTCAGGCCTGTTGATTTCCCGCAGGGATTCCAGAGAAAAGGCATCCAGTTTGGCAACAACAAAATCTGCGAGAAGAAGCTCTTTCCTTACTTCACCCGCTCCCATCAGAGAACTATTAGTCAGAACCGCGATCGGCTCTTTACGTATTAACTTTACTGCCCTTATCGCTTCGCCTAAATTTGCCGCTAATGCGGGTTCGCCTCTGCCTGAAAATGTGATATAGTCGATATTTACTTCCGGCAATTGCCCCAGTTCTTCAATGACTTTCTCAACCGGGACATAAATCTTTCTTTCCAGCGTATATTTGCTGTTGGGCCCAAGCTGGCAATATAGGCAATCAAAATTACAGATCTTCTCTTCCTGCGAAAGCAGATCTATGCCTAAAGAACTGCCCAATCTCCATGAAGGCACTGGCCCGTAAATATATTTAAAATTATTCTCCATGACTTTAAGAATGAAAAACGCTGCTTTTTTATTTTTGTAATAAATAATCCGCGATTGCCCGGTAAAGCGTGCTCACCGATAGTATCGAACAGTGCAAATGGTCCTCGGGTAACCCCTTTAACCGCGCGATCACATCTCCTGCAGATATAGAAAGGGCTTCTTTTATAGTCTTTCCCTCTGCCAACCGCGACACCATGGCAGCGCAAGCTCTCGTAGCATGGCAACCATCTGTATAATATTTGATGCCAGTGATTGTGCCTTTATCTATCACCAGATAAAACTCCATCGCGTCCCCGCAAGGGCCTTTAAGATAAGAAGAGCTTACCGGGTCGTTCATTCTGCCAAAATACTTCTGATTATTGATCAGATCTATTACCTCCGGAGGATAATCGGTAAGAATATCTTTATCATCGCGCCCCATCCTGTACCTCCTCTAATTTTATGACTTTACCATAGCAAGATTTTCCCCTGAAAATACAGGGAGCTTCTCCTCGCGCAAAAAACAGTTATAAACACCTAATCTTACCTTGCGGCCCCTATTCTCATTAGAAATCAAATACTGCTTTTGCCTGCTTAATTCCGACAGAAAAGAGCTGTCTTCGGCATAAGAAGAAACGAGGTCTGCTCCTCTTTTAGTCAATACAAAAACCGGGATCTGTTTTGAAATCTGCAGCCACGCGCAAGCGCCTATAATTTTACGGATATCCAGAGAGGCACAGCTCCAAACGATATCCGCGTAGCGGCGCATCTCCTCAATCTTGCCCTCGGAGACACCCGTAGTACAAACAACTAATACCGTAACCTCAACGCCGTTCTCAGCTTCAACGCGCCTTATTTCCTTTAACTTTTCACAATTATTCCCGCTAAGAGTCACCGCGATCTTCTTATATCCGGCTTCGATTGCCTTCTCAACGCCCTTGGCCTGATCTATTAAGGCATTATCAAATACAGCATGGCAACCTAGTTCTTTAAGAGTACGCATGGTATTGCTAATGGGAGAGGTAAATAAAAGACTGTTCATCCGGGCTCCGATCCCCTGTACAGCTTCGCCGTTATCTGTTATGACTGTACCCGCGCCATCGCAGACTATAACTGCCGCCTCAATGGCCTTACGACGCAATGCGAACATCAGCATCTCTGAAGCGCCGTAAGGAACCTGGATCTCGCGCGTATTAAGATCCCTATTCGCAGTAAAAAATCCGTACTCCCTGATCTTGAGCTCTATTACGTTGCGTATCGCCTGCTTAAGCCCTTGCTTATCTGTTTTGGCACCACAAAATCCTTTATAAAAATGGCTTGCCAAAGGACAAAAGCTGATCTTCGGATCGCTGACAAAAATAACCCTGCCGTCCGATACGCTGACAAACGATGAAAAATATTTTAAGACGTGGATATCGCGCCTATTCACAAAATCCATATTCTTAAACTTGCAGTTTTTCCCAAATCCTGAAAATCTCATCCTTAACCGGCGTATCCTTATATTCCATGATAGTCTTACCCTCTACCATGGCCTCTACCACCGTTTTATCAAACCTCACTTTGCCGATCAAAGGGATCCCGGCCTTTGCGCAATGGCCTGCTATCTTCTCTGACATATCAAGATTCAAATCATATTTGTTAATCACTAACACTGAAGCAACGTTGAAATGCCGTGTCACTTCTATAACCCTTAAGGCGTCATGTAAACCGGATAAGGTCGGCTCGGTTACTACTACCGCGCAATCAATGCCAGAGAGCGAGGCAATAACAGGACATCCTATGCCCGGGGCACCGTCAATAATGACCCAATCGCAATTATTTTTCTCTGCGAGTTCTTTTGCCTGTTTTCTCACTAAAGAAACAAGCTTACCTGAATTCTCTTCTGCGATCCCGAGCTTGGCATGCACCATAGGGCCAAATCTGGTCTCTGAGATAAACCATTCTCCCGCAAGATTCTCATTCATCTTTATAGCCTCTACGGGACAGATATGGCTGCAAAAACCGCACCCTTCGCAGGAAACAGGATCGATCACAAAATCATCGCCTATGGCGTTAAACCTGCAGGCTGCTATACATTTTCCGCATTGCTGGCAGAGCTTTTTTTCAATTGAGGCGCTTAAGCCGCTCTTGAAATCATAATGCTCTTTTATATTCGGTTGTAATAATAAATGTAAATCTGCCGCGTCAACATCGCAATCCGCCATAATTTTATTTTTCGCTAAAGCGGCAAACGCTCCAGTAATCACAGTCTTACCTGTTCCACCTTTACCGCTGATTACCACTAATTGTTTCATATGCGCTCCGAAACTCCTAAATTATACTTTGCCTAACGCATTTTGAGCTGCTAATACAATCGGATACATAGTAGGCGCGCTTGTCAGATATGGATGGGTCGCCATCTGCAACGTTTCCAATTCCGTTAGAGAAACCCTTTTCTGTATAGCCATACCGATTATATTAATCATTTCACCAGCCGATATGCCTCCGGAAACTTGCCCGCCCATAAGTATCCCTGATTGACGGGAAAAGATCAACTTAACCTTTATTTTATTTGCCCCGGGTAAGCCTTTAGGGTGTTTATCTACGCCTTCAGTATTTCCCGCGACAATCTCAAAACCTTCTTTTTTAGCGCTTGTCTCGGTAAGGCCTGCCGAACCTAAAACCAAACCATCCACATAGGTTGAATAAATCGCGATTGTCCCTTTGTTCTCGCGGACAACTTTTAACTGATAGAGGCTAGCACCCGCAACCCTTGCTTCAGCCGTGGCTGTCGAGGCAAGCATAACCGCAGTGTCCCTTCGCGTATAAAAGTCTCTCTTTCCCGCGCAATCACCCACCGCAAAAATATCAGGGTCAGAAGTACGCATATATTCATCTACCCATAGCCCTTTACCCCTGCCCAAATCCAAACCCGCATCAGTCGCCAGCTTTGTATTCGGAACTGCACCTATCCCTAAAATAATACTCTCTATTTTTAATTCTTCGCCGGTTTCAAACCTTACCCTTTCGACTTTATCTTTACCCAGGATTTCTCCGACTCTTGTGTTAAGAAAGATTTTTACGCCTCTGGCTTTAAGCCTTTCTTCGGCCAATAAAGAAAAATCCTGGTCAAAAGAATTTGTCAAAAGATGAGGAAGGGCTTCTACTAAATACACGTCAATACCCCCTATATTTGAAATCTCATCCGCGAACTCTATACCTATGAACCCCCCTCCCACTATCAAGACGCTTTTTGCCTTTTTAATCTCTTCAACGCATGTTTTAAGATAATCCATATCTTTATATATAGGATACACGCCTTTTTTATCAATACCGCTGATTTTCGGAATAACAGGAGAAGAACCTGTCGCTAAGATTAATTTCTCGTAAACATATTCATCGGCGCTCTTTGTTTTTATGCTTTTTCCCTCTCTGTTGATCTTTACAGCCTCATCAAGGGCTACCTCAATATTATTCTTTGTAAGGCTGTCTATTCCTAAAATATTATCTTGTGGGTTCTTTAAGCTTGAAAACATATAGGGAATACCGCAAGGGATGCAACCATTGGCAACATTCTTTATCACTAAAATATTCTTATCCGGATAATACCTTCTGGCCGTAACAGCGCTTACTATCCCTGCGGGCCCCGCACCGACAACAAGTATATCCACTTTCCTGTTCATCTAATCCTCCTTTTAATTGAATTTTCCATTTCTAATCATATCAAAAAGCTTCTGAAAATCTTTCTTATATTCGGGAAATGCCTTGACCATAGGCTCTCCCTTTGAATATGCGATAGCTATTTCTTTTTTGAACGGTATTCTCATCAATATCGAGATGTCTTCCTTCTGACAATATTCTTCGGTTTTATTATTTCCCAGATCTGCACGGTTGATCACTACTCCAAAAGGAATCTTAAGTTTTCTTAATACTTCTACCGCTAAAATCAGGTCATTTAAACCAAAGGGTGTGGGTTCAGTGACTAATACGCAAAAATCACTCCCCTTTACTGAAGTAACTACAGGACAGGACGTACCCGGCGGAGCATCAATAATCACAGTTTTGTTAGGGTCGATATACTCTTTAACCTGACGTATAAGAGGCGGAGACATCGCTTCGCCGATATTGAGTTTGCCGTGGGCAAATTTTATTCCTGCGCAATCCCCTGACTCCGTTACTCCGATTTCTCTGTTAACTTCTTTTATCGCGCCTTGGGGGCAAAGAGCGCTGCAAGCTCCGCAGCCATGGCATAGATGAGGAAATATTAATGTACTCCCTTTTTCCCCATCCTGCCCGGGGAGTACGGCTATAGCATTATAAACACAGACCTTGGCACATTTACCGCAATATATACATTTTGATGCGTCGATCTCGGGGACAGGAATATATGCTTTTTTCTGCTTATTGATCTGGGGTTTAAGAAAAATGTGGGCGTTAGGCTCTTCAACGTCACAGTCAAAAAACTGTGCATTCTTAATCGATAAAGCCAAATTAACGGCGACAGTAGTCTTACCGGTACCGCCTTTTCCGCTTGCAACTGAAATAATCATTATTGGCACCCTATCCTAGGTCCGGCAACAATTACTCTTTGAGCCTCACTCTGGAATTCCTTAACAATAAATCCTTTATTAATAAAATATTTCTTTGCCTCCTCTAAACGATGCTTAAAGTAATCATGCTTCCTTCCTTCGCGCGTATGGCATTCATTAATGATCTCAAGCCCCTTTTCATTAAAATCGCTTAAAAAGGCCTTTCCTCCTGGCCGCAACAGACGGACTATTTCATTTAAAACCGCTACCGGATTCTCAAGGTGATGAAATACATTAACAGAACATATGCTATCGAAGCTTTGGTCAGGGAAGCTCAAATGCTCTGCATTCTCAATCCTAAAAATAGCCTGCTTCTCCAATCCAAAATATTGCAGGTTTAGCTTGGCAATCCGCTGTTCCTCTTCGGATATATCTATACTGACAAAACTAAAGCCGCGTTTTGCCAAGCTAAGCGCAAAATGCCCCTTACCGGTCCCGATCTCAAGGATTTTTCCAACAACTGGCAGGGATTTATCTAGGATAAAATCCCTTTCCTTTTCTAAATCATAACCGAAGTTTCGGTAAAAGTTTATCCGTTCCAAATACCTCTTATGGTTCTCTAAGACTTCCTTATCCAAAATATTTATCCTTACTCTCTTACCATCCTTATACCGCACTTAGGACAATTCATCGCGGCACAAGGCACACCTGCCTGATGCGCGACTTTAGTCCCACAACCCGGACACACACAATTGCCCCCGGGGCCCGCACCGGCACGATTACCTCCCATTCTTCCCCTGCCAGCTCCTCTACCTCTTCCCATTCCGGGACCTTGTCCTGAAGGGCCCGTTCCGTCTCCTCTTGGCATATAAATCACCTCCTATAAAACTGTAACAACTACTCCTTACTATTATTTGTTTTTCCCGGCATACCGAATTTTGAACCTACACTCGGATCAGAAACTGCCTTAAATTCTCTTTTTTTGTATTTCTCAATCACCTCTTTAACAGTGCCTGAAGCTCCGGTAAAAACTTCTATTCCTGCTGCCTGTAATGTCTGAAAGGCGTTAGGGCCCACATTTCCCGTAAGCACAGCCTTAACTTGTTTAGAAGCTACCAATTGGGCAGATTGGATACCTGCGCCCCCCATAGATTCGATATTCGGATTTTTAACAGCCTCAAATTTTAAAGTATCGGTATCGATAATAATAAAATACTGGCACCTGCCGAAGCGCGGATCGACCTTAGAATCCAAATTTCCTACTTCTGATGTAACGCATATTTTCATAATCTCAAACCTCCTTAATGATCGCAATCCTCTTGATGCGGATGGTCACATTCCTCTTTTTCTAAGCCATAGCCTTTACCGGCTCCGGGCTTACAAAGACTCTCGCCTCCTTCTAAAGCGCCTTTTTTAAGCTGTTCGATTACCTCATCAATTTTTCCACTCACCCCTACGATAGTTTTGATGCTGTATTCTTCAAAAAATGATGTTGCCCGCATACCCATACCTCCGGCAATGATACAATTAGCACCTTTTTGATGCAAAAACTCAGGAATAGCACCAGGTTGATGCCCGGGATTAACAACTTCTGTCCTCTTAGTTACCTTGCCATTTTCAATATCAACAAGAGTAAAAGTCGGACATCTGCCAAAATGAGCAGATACAAACTCTCCATCTGTAGATATAGCTACACGCATAATCACTCCTTTTTATAATAAACCTGGGTTAGAAATAAGAAATTATAATCTATTCCTTCATCCTATGGCGGTTATTCACTTTTCTCTACCGGATACTTTTCTAAAGTCTGAATACGGCTCTGGATATCCTCAAGTTGTTTTTTTAAAATATCCAGTTCCTGCTTCGGAGTAACTTCAGGCATATAAGAATGCACCCCGCCAAAAGCAGGCATGCCCATTGAAGCTCTTTGCCATCCGGTGAGCCCGGTAGCGTAATACCAATTTCTACGGCCTCTGCCCCCGCCGCGGCCAAAGAATCCTCTGCCGGATACCGGATTCACATAACCAGGCATAGAATAACCAGCACAGAAACCAGCCGCTCTTCCTGTCATTGGGCCTAATCCCATCGGTCCTGTTCCATCTCCTCTTGGCATATCAAACACCCCCCTTCCTTTGCTTTGTTGATTTTTATCCTCACTAGGATCCAATCTAATTACACAATAGCCCATTCCCCTTCCGGTAAACGAGCCTTTTCCATAGGGTCCTGTTCCGTCAAAACCTGGCATGAATACATCCCTTCTTTTGTTTAATGAAAATCATTTCCATTACTAGTTAAAAAAATATAGCGATTATTTTCTACCGTTGCATTTTTCGCATAAACCATAAAATTGAAGCACGTGATTGGTGATCTTAAAATTGTATTTGGCGCCTAAACCCTTCTCGGTTTCCCTTAAAAGCTCTACCTCTTCATCTATGAAATCCGTATAATCAAACACCTTGTTGCACTCGGTACAAACTAGATGATGGTGATGATGTGCTCCTTTGGGCCCTTGAGCTAATTCGTAACGCGCCCTGCCATCGCCGAAGTCGAGCTTATAAACCAAGCCTACATTAGATAATACATCTAAGGTCCTGTAAATCGTAGTAAGCCCGACATTAGGATAATTAGGATGGACCTTTATGTAGATATCTTCAGCGCTTAAGTGGCCTTCTGATTTAGACAAGATATCAAGGATAGCCTCCCTGCCTGCAGTAAGCCTATAACCACAACCCCTGAATTTACCATGCCACCAACCCTGCCCTTGACAATTACCTCTCCCCATTTATCTCCTTGTGCCTGCCAACATATGTTCTTAATGGAAACGGTTTCCAATACCAATTATACTGAATAAACGTATCCTTGTCAAGTTTTTTTTGATTAGTTGATATTGCCCTTTATCTTATTTCAATAATTCTCGGCTAAGACTTCGTAGTAAGCTTGGGGATGCTTGCATGCGGGGCATTCTTTAGGGGCATCCTCTCCCTCGATAACATAGCCGCAGTTAATACAGTGCCATTTTACCGCGGCAGCTTTCTTAAACACCCCTTGATTAGCGATATTATTGATGAGTTTGCGGTAGCGCGACTCATGAAACCTTTCTACCTTTGCAATCTGTTCAAATGAACGCGCTATCTCGGGAAAACCCTCATCGCGCGCGGTCTTGGCAAAATCCTGATAAAGAGTAGTCCACTCCATATTCTCCCCTGCCGCAGCTTCTTCAAGATTGGTTTTTGTGTCCCTTATCGCACCGGCAGGATAAACTGCTGTTATCTCGACATCCCCGCCCTCAAGGTGCTTAAAGAAAACCTTGGCATGCTCTTTTTCATTCTCTGCTGTTTCCGTAAAAATATTGCAGATCTGCTCAAATCCCTCTTTTTTAGCGACGCTTGCAAAATAAGTATACCTATTACGCGCCTGCGCCTCTCCAGAAAATGCCTTCAACAAATTCTGCTCTGTCTTTGTGCCTTTGATTGATTTTCCCATACCTTCCTCCTTATTATAAAGTTACTTGGTTTCAAACACCCAATACGCAGATATAAAACTTTACAATTTAATCCCCTTCAATGTAACATTATCAGGATGATTGGGCCTGACTTTCACGATATGCCCGATACCAGCTTCCCCTAAGCAACTTTTTAGAAATGATTCGCAGAAAAGGGTTTTGTGCATATATCTCTCTGCTTCTTCTCCATGCCATTGCCTCAGTAATTCCATGTTTCCGAAGATACTGTGAATAACGTCTTTCCAGGGGCTATTCCTATACTGCTTCCTGGTGACAATACCTTTATTGTACCTATTAAATATCAATTCTCCATCCGGCACCCCTACGATTATCGAGCCCCCTTTCTTCAGCTTGCTTACCCAAAGCCTAAGGCAAACCATCGTCTTATCATAAGGCATATGCTCTAATATATTGTGCGCTATAATTTCAGAGGCTGAATTCTCCGATATTTTCTCAAGCTTAGTCACGTCATCCACAAGGTCGACATTAGGGATCTGGCGGATATCAACATTCAAAAAACCGGGATACCTTACATCATTACTCCCTAAATTTAATTTTAACTCCGCGCCGCAATCCTGCTTATTATGATCATTATTAAGACTTTTTTTGATACCAATTCCCTGAAACATTAATTTAATTTTTTCTAACATTTTACCCATCCCCCATAAAAGATTATATAATCACAATCAATCACTACTGCCCCGCTTAACAACTCAACCTATTTTACACCTTTGGCGAGTTTTGTAAATCCATTTACGATAAAAAACCCCGCGCCTTCAAGATGAAAGCGCGGGGAAACTTATTCCGCCTAAACAAAATCTTTTATTTCTTGTATTTTATCTTCTCAAGAAATTCAGAGACAAACCTCGCGGCAATATCTTTGCAACCAAGCCCAAACGCCAGAGCAAGCCCGAGGCCGATCGTACCAAGCACTATTGAAATAGTCATTTGGCTGATCGATATCCCGATATTAAGCTGTTCGAGCGCTATAAAAACAGCAAAAACGATGATCACAATCTCGGCTGCCTTACTTAAAACTTTGGCCTGTACGAGACCCGCGTTGCTAGCGGCTGTCTGCACTATATTACGAAGTATAGTGCCCACAAATATACCGCATATCATGATAAATATCGCGGCAATGACATGAGGCACAAAAAGCACTACTTTATTCAGAAGATCCGCGGCTATTGTCAAGCCAATAGCATTAATCGCTATCATCAGAAAAACAAGGAGAGAGAACCAGTAGCAAACCACCCCGATCAGCTCAGATAGAGAATAAGAAATACCGCCCTTTGCCAGAACATCGTCCAATTCAATCTTGTCCGAGAGCTCATCCAGCTTAATGGCCCTTAACACCTTTGTCACCACTGTCTTAATGACCTTGGAGATCACCCAGCCAATTACAAGAATCACTAATACAAGAAGCAGACCCATCAAAAACTGGCCCATCTGGGAAAGAACTATCCTTGCTGGCTCTAACAAAACTATTTGCCAACTGCTCATACTCTTCCTCCTTTCGATTGGTTAACCAAATACTGTTTAACTCTATCACCGATATCAAGTTATGTCAAGAGGAAAGTAAAATATATTTATAATACTTGACAATACCGGATTTTCAAGTATATTTATACTCTACAAGGAGTGATAAAATGCTTAAAAAATGTGCTTTATGCAAAAAAGGCGAGTTAAAGGGAAAAACCGTCACCCGCAAGGGCCAATATAAGAGTAAGGGCGGGACAGGAAGTAAAATCAGCCGCTGGACAATGCGCAGATTCCTGCCTAATCTTCAAAAAATGACTATTTTAGTCAACGGCCATCCGAAAAAAGTGTATGTTTGCGCGAAATGCATCAAAAAAGGCAATTTCCAGAAAGCCCGCTAGCGAAATATTATATCCCTGACCTCTAGGATCACAGAAGAATCCCCCTGCCAATAGTCTACTTTCGCGGAATATATCAAATCAAATAACTTCGAACTAATCAAGGTATCCTTCAGGCCGGACATCCCAAAACCTATTGCCTGATAAGTAGATCTGCCGTCAGTTACCCAGAATTTAAGGGTATCGCGGCTTAAGGTTTGCGTCTGGCCTTTTAGCCTCAAGTCTCGCGTGTAAAATAAGGGCTCTGGATTCCCGGAGCCAAATGGCTCCAAGGCTTCCATCTCCTCTGCTATCCTGATATTTAAATCCCCGAGGCTGATCTCCATATCGACTTCAAGACTCGGCAACAGGTCTTCGATTGTAAGCTTTTCGTGGGCAAGACGGTTAATACTAAGCCTAAAATCATCGATACTATCTTTCGTTATAACAAGCCCCGCGGCATGCGCATGTCCCCCAAAAGCATACAAATAGTCCTTACACTCCTTAAGCGCGCTAAAGAGATGAAAATTCTTAATAGAGCGGCCTGAACCTTTGCACAGCCCCTCTCCCAGCGAGATCACAATCGCAGGACGATAAAATCTATCCGCGAGTTTCGAAGCCACTATCCCCAAAACACCCTGATGCCAACCTTCCTTGGCAATGACAATCACCTTGTGATCCTTAAAATTTATCTCCCTGTTTATTATATCCTGCGCCTCTTCCATGATCCTGCTTTCGATTTTCTGGCGCTGCCGGTTATACGATTCGACTATCTTGGCATTTTTATCAGCATCCTCCCTGTTTGTTGACATCATTAATTCCAGGGAGACTTCCGCTGAATCAACACGGCCGCTGGCATTGATACGCGGCCCAAGCATGAAACTTACAGTAGTCGAATTAAATTTTGTATTCTTGATCCGGGCGCTATCGATAAGTGCGCGAAGCCCGTGCCTTTTAGTCCCCGCAAGGCGCAGCAGTCCCTCCTTGGCAATGATCCGATTCTCTCCTACCAACGGCACTACATCGGCTATCGTTCCTAAAGAAACCAGATCCAGCTCATCAAGAAGCAATGAATCGGTAAGCGCCTGGCAAAATTTGTAAGCCACGCCGACACCGGCAAGCTCCCTAAATTTATAACCGGAATCTTTTAACTTTGGATTTATTATGCTAGAGGCTTCAGGCAAACGCTCACCGGAAGGCTCATGATGATCGGTAACGATTACTTCTATATTGTTTTTTCTTAACTCTTCAATCTCCTTGAAATTGCTGACCCCGCAGTCTACCGTGATGAGGAGTTTGATGTTTCTTTCTTTAGCGACTTTTAGTATATCTTTGGTAAGCCCGTAGCCCTCCCTAACTCTGTGAGGAAGATAATGGCTTGCCTCGAACCCCATCTTCTTTAGCGTATCCTTAACCAAAGCAAGGCTGGTAATACCATCCACATCATAATCGCCAAAAACCATCACCTTTTCCTTATTATTGAGAGCCCTCTTTACAATCGAGACTGCTTTAGACATACCCGAAAACTGATAGGGATCCAGGAGGTGTTCAGAGTTGACTTTTAGAAATTTTTGCGCATCGTTTAAGGAATTTAACCCGCGGTTAATCAACAACTGGGCAAGGATCTTGGATATGCCGAGCTCTTTACAAAAAATATTTACGAGGGGATCATTGGGAGAGGATATTTTTAGGATCTTGTGGTTTTTCATAGACGTATTACCCCGCACCTTTTTTGTAAATCATAATCAATTAAAAGGTGCAGGGTAAGTTCGGACATATGACTTACATTTTCTCGGGCTTTGAGACGCCGACCAGCTCTAAGCCTGTGGCAAGAGTGATCTTGACCGCGTCAATCAAGCTTAAACGCGCCTCTGTAAGCGCATCATGCTGGCCAAGCACGCGATGAAGGTCATAAAACTTATGGAAGCTCTCCGCGAGCTCCTGCAGGTAGACGGTAAGCATATAGGGATCCAGCGTGACCAAGCAGACATTAAGCACGCTTGAGAACTGCAGGATCTTCTTAATGAGAGCTATCTCTTCTTTCTCTTTTAAAAGGCTTAAATCCGTATCTTGCCGCGGCGCAAAAGAAGCACTGCGTAAAATACTGCAAATCCGAGCGTGCGCGTACTGCACGTAATAAACAGGGTTCTCTGAAGTCTGCTTTTTTGCGACATCAAGGTCGAAATCCAGATGGCTTGAAGTTCGGCGCATCAAAAAGAAAAATCTCGATGCGTCCTTACCAACCTCATCAAGCACTTCCCTTAAAGTTATATACTGGCCTTTTCGCGTAGACATATGCACCACTTTTCCTTCACGGAAAATGGTAGCAAGCTGGACTATCACTACGCAGAGCGAATCAGCAGAATGCCCAAACGCCTGTACGCTCGCCTTAAGGCGCGAGATATAACCATGATGATCCGGCCCCCAGAGATTTATCAACCAGCTAAAGCCACGCTTATATTTTTCTTCGTGATAAGCGATATCCGGGGCAAGATACGTGTAAGATCCATCGCTTTTTATTACTACGCGGTCCTTATCGTCTCCAAATTCAGTTGACTTAAACCAAAGCGCCCCCTCCTGCTCATAAAGGAGATTATTCTTTCTTAAGAACTCAAAGGAAGAATCGATCTTAGCACTTTTTTGCAACTCCTTTTGAGAGTACCAACAATCAAATCTGACCCCAAAGTCCTCAAGCTCTTTTTTAATGATCTCTAAAATATATTCCGCGGCAAAATCCCCCAGGCCTTCTGTCCTGACGCCTTTTTCCTTAGCGAGCTTAGCGATATCATAGATATAATCTCCCTGATAATAATTCTCCGGGAACTCTACTTTTTCTCCCGCAAGCTCTTTTCCGCGCAGCTCAACAGAACCGCCCAATATATTGATCTGATTACCCTCATCATTAAGGTAATATTCTCTGCTGACCTTAAAACCGATAAATTCTAAAGTATTGGCCAAAGAATCTCCCACTGCCGCTTGCCTTGCATGGGCAACCGATAGAGAACCGGTGGGGTTAGCGCTAACGAATTCTATTAAGACGTTTTTGCCGCGGCCGAGATTTATTTTGTGCGCATCCCGGCCTTCAACAATGATGCGCTTAAGCTGTTCATAAAAATATTTCTCGCTCAGGTAAAAATTAATGAAACCGGCACCTTCTACCTTTATTTCTTTTACAAAGCCCTCTGCAGGAGAGCCCTCCAGCTGTCCGTTTAATGAATCGATCAAAGAAATGGCTATATCGCGGGGGGATCTCTTCGCCAGTTTACTAAGACGCAGTGCCAGATTTGTAGAAAAGTCACCGAAGCGCTCATCCGTGGGAAAATCCAGGATTAATTCCTCCTGAAAAACAGAGTCAAGCTTAAGTTTGACCAACGAATCCTTAAGCAGCTGTATTAATAATTCCTGGATGTTTTTTTCCATAATAATGATAGTCTATCGGATGGTGTTTAAAATTCCTGAAAGGAGAGGCGTTTTGAGGGAAAATTATTCCGCTATTCTTCTTGGGATTCGCACTCTTTTGGCGTCACTCCAGAGGCGCTCCAAAGAATAAAACTCTCTCACCGGTTTATGGAAGATGTGCGCCACGATTGAAACAAAATCAAGGACCACCCAGCCGGATTCATCGGTCGGAGAAACCTTAGAGAGAGATTTAATCTTATTCTTTTCTAAATCCTGTTGTATCGCCTCCGCGATCGCGTTCACCTGGCGCAGAGAATTTCCGCTCATGATGACAAAATAATCGCAAAAACCGGAAACTTTTTGCATATCTAAGATTATAACTTTCTCGGCTTTTTTTGATTTCGCAACAGAAGCAATACGCAGAGCTAAATTTTTTTTATCTATCGGAACAACCTCCTAAAAAGGATTATTTTTTGCTGCAAATCTTATACATCCCGGTGCCGCAATCAGGGCACTTCCCCTTGACTGCAGGGCGGCCGTTTTTCATGGTCACTTTCTGTTCATCCTTCATTTCTTTGGAAGCCTTACACTTTACGCAATATCCTGTTTCTGCCATTTGGATCCTCCTTGTTTGAATGATATTGAATTAATATTAACACATGATTCCGCGGATGTCAACCTTACTCTAGAATTCCTAATTATTATACATCGAAAAAAAATCCGGTCAATTTGTTATTTAAAATGATTTACCCTTGACTCTTCTATCTCTCCGACTATCTCTTCGACCAGATCCTCAAGCGTCACAAGGCCAAGGGCTTTTTTGTGTTCATCCACTACGATGGCGATCTGTATCCTCTGAATCTGAAACCTGCGCAATAACTCATTCACGCGCATTGAACCGGACACATAATAAGGCTTATGAAGCAGATCCTGCAATAAGAACAATCCCTTATCTCTAAGTATGTACAAAAGGTCTCTTGCGTAAATAATGCCTTCTATATTGTCTATTGTGCCGTTAAATACAGGCAGCCTGGCGTGGCCCTCCTCCGCAAAAATATTCAAAAGCTCATCGGAATCAGCATTGATATTGACCGCGACCATCTTATCCTTTGGCACCATCACATCGCTTACTTTTGTATCTCCGAACTCAAAGATCCGATGCAGCATTTTCCTTTCTTCGTCGCTTAATACGCCCTCCTCTTTGCCCACTTCAATCATCAGGCGCAGCTCTTCTTCTGTGACTAGCGGAGAGCGCTTAGGGGGGCTGATACGCATAACTTTAAGTATAAGATTGCTGATCTTAACAAAAAACGAGACGATCGGATCCAGGAATCTTACAACAAACTCCATGACAGGAGAGTTAAAAAGCGCTATTCTTTCGGTATGCTTCGTAGCCAAGATCTTAGGCGTGATCTCGCAGAAGACGAGTATAAAAAAGGTAGTAAAAAAAGTAGCAATGATAACGCCCCAATTATACTTAAAGATCTGCACGCAGGCGACCGTGACAATGCTTGACATCGCGATATTCACGAAGTTGTTGGCGACTAAAATCGCCACTATCAGCCTATCCATCCTGCCGACAAGCCTCTGCACTGCCAAAGCATGTTTTACTCCTTTGGCGACCATATGGCGAAGACGAATCTTGCTTAAGGCGATTATTGCCGTCTCGGAAGCGGAAAGGAAAAACGAAGCGCTCGCCAATAAGAGAAAAAGGATTATTATTAAGATCTCTAAATGCATTTATTTAAAATGGAGTGAGTTTTTGATTTTTTCTTCGCAGTCCCTGACCGGGCCTATCAAAGCAAGATTTATTTTATTTTCATTAAATATAGCACGGGCAGCCTGCCTGACATCATCCTTCGAGACTTTTTTTACCTCTTTTATGACCTCATCCAATGAATAAGTCTTATCCAGGGTAGTTGTGCTTTCACCGATCCAAAGCATATGATCCAGGGTATCCTCTAGGCCAAGCATCAATTGCCCAAGCTGGAATTCCTTTGCCCGCAGAAGTTCACCCTCGGAAACAAGTTTATCTTTGGCCTTGGCTAATTCTTTCAAGATAAGCTCAATTGCCGCCGGCAACTTTTGGTTATCAATGCCCGCGTGCACAATAAAGGCGCCCGTATCCTGAAAACGCTTTATTTGCGTGCCTATCTCATAAGCCAGGCCTCTTTTTTCTCTTACTTCATTAAACAGGCGGCTGGACATATTAGCGCCTAATATTATATTTAGAAGGCTCAAAGCGTACTTAAGCGGATGATCCCGCTTAAATCCGTGAAAACCAAGGGCCATGTGCATTTGTTCTGTCGGTTTCTCAAGTAATTTAATTTGCGCTGAAAATTGCTCCTCATTTACCTTAATAAAATCATTTTTCCCGCTTCTCTTTCGCGAAGAAAAAATGTTTTCTGCGGAATCAATTAATTTATCGTGGTCGAATGAACCGGTGATACTTACAACGATATTGGAGGCAGTGTAATATTCCTCTTTAAAAAGGCTTAAGCTGCCTCTATTGATCTTAGCCACGGACTCTTCAGAGCCGATAATAGGAAGCCCCAACGGCTGAGCCGGCCAGAGTAATTCATCCAAAAGATCATAAATATAGCTCTGCGGCTGATCCTTGTACATCTTTATCTCTTCAAGGATGACCGTCCTCTCTTTATCTATCTCCTTCTCGGACAAAGTCGGATTTAAAACCATGCTGGATAAGACATCTAAGGCCAAATTCAAATAACGGCTGGGCATCTTTACCAAATAACAAGTCAATTCCTCTGCCGTAAAACCATTAAGCGACCCCCCCACTCCTTCAATCGACTCTTTTATCATCCTGCAGGAGTATTTTTTGGTCCCCTTGAATAAAAGATGTTCTAAGAAATGCGAGATGCCTTTATTCTGAAAAGACTCATACCTGCCGCCTACATTTATCCAGATCCCTAAAGCCAAAGACTGCCTCCTGGGCATCTGATGGCTTATGATCCTTAATCCGTTATCCAAAACAGTCTTTTTATACACAGCCTAACCTTTCAAACCTTTGGCAAACTCGCTTACTTTTTTTTGAAGGCCTTTTTTTGCGATATTTTCTTTTATTTTTCTGACTATAGCGCTTCCGACGATGACACCATCAGAAAACTTCTGGACCTCTTTGACCTGCGCTCTTGTAGAGACTCCAAACCCGACACAGACAGGTTTATCAGTGATTTTTTTTATCAGCTTGAGTTTTTTCTTTAGATCCAAAGGAAGTTTATTTCGCGCCCCTGTGACTCCGGTAAGAGACACATAATATATGAAACCCTTAGCAACGCGCGCAACCATTTTTATTCGATCCAACCCGGAAGTAGGCGCAAGAAAACAAATAATATCTATGCCGGCTTTATTTGCCGCCTTTATCAGGTCTTTGCCCTCCTCCGGAGGCAGATCCGGCACGATCACCCCATCCACTCCGCACTCCCTTGCCCTCTTAATAAACTTCTCTTCCCCAAAACAAAATATCGGGTTGTAATAAGTCATTAGGCAGATAGGGATATTTACTGTTCGGCGCGCCCTTTTTACCAAATCCAGGATGTCAATCAGGCGCACTTTTCTTTTTAAAGCCTGCTGAGAGGCCTCCTGGATCATTGACCCGTCGGCCATAGGATCTGTAAAAGGCACGCCTAATTCCAGGATATCGACATCGATCTTATTAAACTCCTTTATCAGGTCTTCTGTCGTGCCTAAATTCGGATATCCGGCAGTAATAAAAGCGATAAACGCCTTTTTGTTTTTCTTCTTTAGCTCCTTGAATTTACTTTCGATCCTATTCATAAGCCTTTATACCTTTAATTTCTGCGTGACGATCCCCATATCCTTGTCTCCGCGCCCGGAAAGACAAACCATTACTATAGAATTTTTAGCAATTCTTCTCATCTTCTTTAAGTAGGCAATGGCATGAGCTGATTCTAACGCGGGTATTATCCCTTCCGTCTCTGAAAGCAATCTAAATCCTTCAAGCGCCTCACTGTCATTAACCGCGACATAACGCGCCCTTCCTATTTTTTTATAATAAGAGTGTTCCGGCCCCACGCCCGGATAATCAAGGCCGGCAGAAATCGAATGCGTAGGTTTGATCTGGCCGTCTTTATCTTCTAAAAGGCTGGATTTTGAACCATGAAGTACGCCGATATTTCCCGTGACAAGGGTAGCTGAATGCCTGCCTGACTTTAGGCCATAACCTCCGGCTTCGACTCCGATGAATTTTACTTTCTTATCACTAAAAAAAGGATAAAACATTCCCATGGCATTACTTCCTCCGCCAACGCAGGCGACAAGATAATCGGGCAATCGTTTTTCTTTTTGTAAAACCTGTTTCCTTGCCTCTTTGCCTATTATGGTCTGAAAATCCCTTACCATCGCAGGATAAGGATGCGGGCCTGCTACTGTGCCGATTATATAATGCGTATCGCGCACATTAGTGACCCAATCACGCAGCGCTTCAGTCATAGCGTCTTTTAAAGTCTTTGAGCCGCTCTTAACCGGAACTACCCGCGCCCCAAGCAGCCTCATCCTATACACATTCAGGCTTTGCCGAGCGATATCTTCCTCACCCATATACACATCGCACTTGAGCCCGAACATCGCCGCCACGGTCGCGGTAGCGACTCCGTGCTGGCCTGCCCCGGTCTCTGCGATCACGCGCGGCTTCTTCATTCTCACCGCAAGCAAGATCTGGCCAAGGGTATTATTGATTTTATGAGCGCCGGTATGAAGAAGGTCTTCTCTTTTAAGGTAGATTTTTCTTATGCCTAAATACCCACTTAAACGTTTAGCAAGATATAAAGGCGTAGGCCGACCGGCATATTCGCGAAGATAATAATCCAGCTCCCGCGTAAACTTCTTATCTCGCTTTGCCCGGTTATACTCCTTTTCTAATTCATCAAGGGCGTAAATAAGGGTTTCAGGCACAAACCTGCCCCCAAAACCGTCAAAATGCCCTAACTTATCCGGCAGCATAATCTACTCGATCTCGATCTCAATCCCGCCAATGAATTTGGCGAGAAGATTATAAAGCACGAAAAAAAGCGACAGGATCACAAAACCTAACACAAGATAAACAAACGGGAAGAAAAATAACCCCCATCCGGGAAAACCCTCCTTGGTTTTTCCGCCCGAGGCAATGGTATATATTGCCATAGGGAAGAAAAAGAGCGCCGAAACAACAAAATAAATCAAGGACATGACCTTGGCTGACTGTAACACTCCGATTTTCTTGATCTGCATAGCAAACCCCCCTTTCTATAGATTATTGATTATACTGCCAAAAGCAAACAACTGCAAAAATTATTTTATCTTTTCCTGGGCCCCTTAAGCTTTCTCAAAGAATCCTGCAATTCCTCTTCTATATGCCTTCTCTCATCGATCTCCAAATGCAATTCTTTATTGATAATCCTCGAGGCTGAAGCGGCGATCTCTAAACAATCCTTTTCCTTTTGGTTTTTATAAAAGAATAAGCCTGAGATAATAATAATTACGGCTAATAACCCGGCAAAAACAATAGCAGATATTGCATTATTATTAATGGGTCCGGATATAGCTTCATACTCCCTGGCAACAGTTACTGACCAGACATGTCTGTCTATTTTTATCGGGGCATAAGCCATAAGCATTAACTTGGGCTTAGGATTTTCCTCATCAGAGAAAAAACTCAAGACCGCGCTCCCCCTTGAGCCTGTCAGGATCTTAGGAAGAAGGGCTTTGAACTCCGGGAACCTAAAATCGCTACCCGCCTTATCCATAAGGAGCTTCAAATTCCTGCCGATAAATCTATTTAGAGGGAAACTAAGAATATCGGCATTACTATCCATGACCATCGCATAAACATATCTACTTTCATTTATGTGTTTTACTAGATCATTAATCCTGTCTACGAGGATCACCGCCCTTACTAAACCCATAAATTTGCCTTCCTCAATAATAGGGTAAAGACAGGAGATCCCCTGTTTGCCGGCAAGCGTGATGAATACATCGCTAAAAAATGGCTTTTGAAAATCCAGCAGTTTCTTTACATCCGGCCTATCAGAAAAATCCCTCCCGATCAAATCCTGGTTATACGGGCCCACATCCACAACTCTACCCTTAAAATCAATTAGGTAAATTGAATCTACCAGGCCCTCCAGATCCTTAAAAGAATCCTCCAGAAATATCCGGTATCCGGATGTCTGTCGGCCCAAGATATTTTCATCCCGGATGCTTTGGCGTATCGCGTACTTGGAAGAGAGTATTTGCAGGTCACGGTCTATATTAATAAAATACTGTTCGATACTCTGCGCCTCCGAATCAGCAACCATTAAAAGACGCTCCATGGCCTGCTCAATCATAGTCTTCTCAAATTGCTTATGATTAAGCCAAGCAAAGTAAAACACTACCCCTAAAGAAAAGGCGAAAAGCAAATACGGGAATATTTTTTTTACGGGCTTCATTTGATAACCTTGAAAGAATTAAAACTGCGATCGCTCTTTAAGCCATCGGTCTTGACCTGGATCAAAGACCAAGTGTAAACTTGTCCACTCTCAAAAAAGTCTGATGCTACCTTAAAAGAATGCCCGGGATAAGGAATCCGTTCTTTCAAAAGCAGCCCGGAAGCATACATATTATAACCTTTGTATAACCTTAATTCGTAATACTCTATCTGGTTGGAATAATTGTTCATCCATTTGAACTCAAGGAAAGGCTCCCCTCGCAAGACAATCTCATCGGTTACAGGATACAAAAGCCTCGGCTCGGGAATATCCCGATAAGAATCCCTAAGGCCAGAAGACAGAACAGGAAAGGCAAAAAAAATTATAAAAATCCCAAAAAATGCTGCGGCTATTTTTCTCATAATCTTAAGCAGTTACAACAGTCAGACTGATCGCCTTTAATGGCCCCGGAGAAGTATCAAGATACTCCACTATCACTGAATCCTGGACTTGCAAATCAGTTAAAGCAACACTCGCCCCCTCCTTAACGATCCTTGTGCTATCCGGGACAAAGAAAGTGACTTCATCGTAAGAAACGTACCCTTCTGTCGCAAGCCACCTTACCGTGATGGTAGAGGCTACCCAATCGATCTGAGAGATCTGCCCTCTCAATGTTTTGATCTGTTTATTCTGGGCCTGAACCTGCATATAAGCAAAGAGGCAAGAAATGAAACTGAAAATCAATATTACTAGGATTATCTGAAACTTTCTCGTCATCTTTACTTAACCCATTACCCTCTCTTATTTATAGACCTGAAAGCCCGGTAGGCGGTCGTTCTTTTCCTTCTGAAAACGCTCATCATCAACGCTCATCAACGCCTTAATATAACGCCAGGAGATCAAAATATTCGCCTTGATCTTTTCCTTCACCTGCTTGTTAGTCGGGATAAGCTCTCCCCTGTCATCCCACCAGATCCCGAGCTCATAGCCCGGATTCTCTATCCAAACACCTTCATTATCGATACCAGTCACCACCGCCCATATCTCATCCTTGAATATTTGAAATAAGGGCAGATCGTGTTTTATCTCCTCTGAAAACTTAAAAAGAACCAGCTTGCCTTTGAGCCCTTCTACCTGCATAGCTACCTCCTTAAATTTTCAAGCCAGGCATTAAACTTCTCTATGAATTGCACGTAGGTTGATTTCTCCTGCTCGCTGAACATGCTTTTTTTCTCTCTCACAAATACCAGCCTTTCCTCAAGGCTTTCATGAATTATTTCATTAAATGGCACAACCGCATTCAGAGTATCACTAAAACCATCCCAATCTTCATTAACGGAAAAACCTGCCCTCTTTAAGGCCTTGTCCCAAGTAGCATCCACCAAAACCCATTTATCTTCAATAAAAGCCTTGCAGGCGCTGTGATAGCCAATAGGCGAACCTTGCGCTAAATCCATTAATTCTGACGGATATTTTATAGGCTGTTTATCCCACTTAAAAGGATATGTGGCATATTTTACAGGTATACCTAATTGTATAAATAAAAAACCTAGAAGATAGTGCTTCGGAGAACAAGAAGCCTTATTCGAATCCAAAATCCTGCCTGCCCATTCATAAGGGTCTTCGACCTGAGGGACCAAATAATAAGGTATGTCCCTTATGCGCTCAAAAACTGTTTTGCGCGATTCCAAAGGGCCAAGCCCAAGCGTCCACTCTTTTAATTTGTGAAGTAATTTTTCTTTGCTCATAAGAACGAAATCATCCAATATCTATCCCGGAAATATCGGACGATTACAGAACTCATAGATAAGAGGATTATTTGGGGTAAACAACTATTTTGTCCGCGGTAATCTTTGCATTTGGCACGATTATCTTCTTATTGTCCGCAGATGTCATGATAGTATTAAATATCTGGATGCTGGCTACCTTTCCGCATGCCCCTCCGGCTTCAATAGTATCACCTACTTGAAACGGCTGGAACATGATCATCATCACCCCGGCAGCGAAATTAGCAAGAGACCCCTGAAGCGCTAAACCGATAGCTAAGCCCACAGCAACAATGACAAGAGCGAAAGAGTTTGTCTCGACCCCGGCTTTATTAAGAGCTGCGATAACGACAAAGGTAAGCACTCCGAAATAAATGATGTTTTTAGCAAAGGATACAAGAGTGCGCTCTACATGCGACTTAAGCATGAGCCTTTCAACAAGACGCGAAGAGATATGCGCCACCCATTTACCGATAACAAAAATAAGTATAGCAGCAAGGATGTTCAATCCATACTGGATAAAATATCCGTACAATTTATCTATTGCCGCCTGCATACGCGCCTCTCTTTTCTTGGGTTATAACTGTATACTGCTGATAAAATCAAACCTTACGATTCAACTGCATTTTACATTATTATATCTAAGTTTTCAATTATATTTTAGTATAATTTCCCTCTTGCAAAATCACCAAAAATCAGCTATATTCTAATACTTAACCGGAGGTCATTATGTCAATCGCAAAACTAGTCTTATTACGCCATGGAGAAAGCACCTGGAATAAGGAAAACCGGTTTACCGGCTGGACCGATGTGGATCTGTCCGAAAAAGGGATCCAAGAAGCAAAAGAATCCGGAAGGACACTTAAAAAAGAGGGATTTGTTTTTGATGTTGCCTTCACCTCTGTTCTTAAGCGCGCGATACGCACGCTTTGGATCACGATGGATGAGATGGATCTTATGTGGATACCGGTTTATAACTCATGGAGGCTTAATGAAAGGCACTACGGCGCGTTACAGGGCCTTAATAAAGCCGAGATGGCCGCGAAATTCGGAGAAGACCAGGTGTTGGTCTGGCGTAGAAGCTACGACGTACCCCCGCCCCCTTTAGAAAAATCCGACCCTCGCTACCCGGGCAATGACCCAAGATACAAGGATCTTGATAAAACAGATATACCGCAGACCGAATGCCTCAAGGATACCGTAGCGCGCTTCCTGCCTTATTGGCATGAGACTATTGCGCCGACAATAAAAACAGGCAAGAAAGTACTGATCGCAGCGCACGGCAACAGCCTAAGGGCGCTTGTCAGGTACCTGGATAATATTTCTGACGAAGAGATCACC
>JAHJJA010000040.1 GCA_018822885.1 Candidatus Omnitrophota bacterium | reverse complement strand
CAGTGAATATCGACCAATCGGTATTCCCGCAGCAATGCACGCCTATCAGAAGATCCGGGAATTTTAGCCCCTGGGTAAAATCAATAAGGCCCGTAACCACATCCTCCCGGTTTATGGGTGTGTAAGCCGAGCCAAAACCCGCTAAAAACGGCTCATCAAAGAACAAAATCATTTTCTTGCCGAATTTCCTAAGCCGCTCTATCTGCCAAAGCGCCTTCATAGCCAAACCCTTTAAAATAACCTGAAAAAACACCGCATCATGCAAAAGGCTAACTCCGTTTGCGTCTTTAAGGCTGGCGGCAAAAGTAAAAGGGCCTGTTACATGGCACTTGATATAAGCGATATCCTTTAAATCCGATTTCTCAAGCCGCCTGCAAAAGGCATAGAACCCTTGTGCGTAATCCTCGCTGATCTTAAAATATTCGGCATCATTAGCGATGATCCGCTCGTAGAATTTCTCAAGTGCGCCATCTTCTACTTCGTGAGGCAAAAACTTAACCCCATCCTGGCTTACCTTTAATAAAGGCAAGTTCTCTGTGAATTGCGCCAGCATCCCCTCCCTGACATCTCTTTTAGGCAGCTGCGGCCAAAAGGGGATATTCGGGGTATAACGAAAAACCGCATCAATCGCCTGATTAACATCTTTATAGGGCAGGCTTCCGATACCGGTTGCAAGGCCATTTAAATTATTCATAGTCTCTCTCTATTTAAAACCCCATGGGGGTTGATCTCTACCACGTCTTCGATTATGACTTTCAAAACGACAAATTTCTCGGAAAGCCCCACTTCAAAACCTGCGTGGGATTTACCCTTTGTCACGCCTTCAATTATGCGCTTGGCGGAAAGGTCGATCTGCTTTGCATCCAATTCATCAATAATGCTCTGATACTCCTGCCCATTCTCTATCATCTCGACACGGCCGTTTATCTGATAACCTATCAGCGTATCCGTATTGATAAAAGAAAGCGAGGCCCGCGGGTTCTCCCTGATATTGTCGCAGGTCCTGCCGACAATATAATCCACGAGATAGATGCAATTATTTTCAGCTTTAAGGATAAATTTCGGCGCGGCATTCGGCCTGCCGTATATATCGCAGGTGCCGGTGCTGATAAACTCCCTCTCCCTTAGAAACTCAAGAATCTTTTTTGTGATCATCTTTTTTGCAGATTACACAATCGCGTAAGACATTACCAAAGGCAGAGTCAAAATCATAGACATCCTTAAAATCCTCTATCGTATCGCTTTGCGTTTTAGAAAGAAGCTTGTTATCCACCATATTAAAGACGATACTTCCGAAATCCTCTGTTTTAGCAATACCCCAATGACTAAAAACCGTCTTTACCATCGGGCCGTACTGCTGGATTGCAAAATCTTTTATGCCTTCAAGAAGCTCCTTGCCCGAGACATGAGTGGAGCGCTCAAACTTCTTTTGAGTAAAATGCAAAGCCTGAATAAGAAACTCATAAGCATCAGGCTTATAACGAGTGTCCTTTATATAGATCTCTTCAACTGCCTGATAAAAATCTTTTTTCTCTTCCATAACGGCCCTTAAGTCAAACCCGGTATATTAAAACCGGTGACATCCTTCATCTTTTGCCCGGCGATATCATGAGAACGCTTGATCGCACGGTTGTAGGCATCTTTTATCGCCTTCTCCAGATCTAACTTTTGCTGTTCAGGAATATTCGCCTGGACTTTTACTTCCCTGACTTCTTGAGAGCCGTTCATAGTGATTTTGATGGCCCCGTCGCTGCTTGCCACATCAAAATAAGTATTGTCCAGCTCGCGCTTTACCTCCTGCATCTTCTTTTGCATCTCCATCAGCTGTTTCATCTTATCGAACATTACTATCTCCTTTTGGCTTATTTAGCAATCAATAGCTATCTAGCTTGGTAGGGACAGTCCCCTTAGCTCACCAGTTAGCTGGCGTCGGGGACAGTCCCTACTGCAATACTTATCTTGATTTAAAATCCTAGATTTTCCCCGACCAGTATCACTTTCAATCTCCCCGGAGAGACTTCCGCCTCGATAATAAGCGCCTGACAACACATGCGCTTATAATCCGGAAACAAACAGATATCCTTATGACATAGCCCGTCTTTGAAGCACGGGGTATTCCAGCCTAAGCGTTTGACATTTAACGGTGTCGCGTATTCGCGCGCGCGTTTCAATGCCTCCTGCAGATTTACAGTTATCTTATTTATCCCGCAGATCACAAGGACGTTCTTTGCGTATGCAATGCCGGCAGTGCGATTTCCGTAAGCGCTTAAAAACACAAGCTCACCCCCTTGCGATATCGCATTTGCAGAAACAAGGTAATAATCCGCTTCACAACCAAGACGCCTCAATTCTAAACTTTCCCCACGGGATAATCCCGGCTTATAAGGATTAAAGACTTTATTTTCTCGCGCTTCAAGCTTTGCGATTATCCCTAACTGCTCTAATGTATGGGAACCGGAAAAACCCACACTGTAAGTGTGCGGGATGATTTCCAGGACCTTATCTATTGCCTGTTCTTTTTTGGCGCAATAAATCCCGGAGATATTCCTTTTTTCCCAGGCTTTAATAAGGCTCTCTATTTTTTTCTCCATCACTGCCTCTTTTCTAATTCCCTGGCCAATCTACGCCGAAGATTATTAAGGCCGGGACTGATAACTACCGGGTACCTGCATTTACAAGAGGGTTCCTTTAGTTTTGCCGGCAGTTTCAAAAGATTTGCTTTGACTAACTCTCTTATTGTATCCAAAGATGGTGATTTGTAAATAACTTTACCTCTACTGACCACTTTCTTTAATAAAGGCCTGCCCTTTATCTTCTCGCTCTCCAAAGTCAGTATATCCTTTTTGATCCTCCCCCTTTTGTCATATGTCCGGAAAACCTGCTTCCTGCCGGGATAAGTGACTTTTGCCCTGCTTAATTTCATCGTCGGAATAAAATCACCGCTATAATCGGTGACTTCGCTGATCTTATAGATCACATCAAGACAAGGGGCATCAATACTAGTCCCCATATTTGTCCCCACGCCAAAACTATTTACTAAGGCGCCTTTTTTAATCAACGCTGCAATTTTAAATTCATCGAGGTTTCCGCTGGCAAGGATCTTTACTTCCCTAAGGCCTGCTGCATTAAGCCTTTTGCGCGCATATTTAGATAAAGAAACAATATCTCCGCTATCCAAGCGTATACCTGCCAAACGATGGCCTTTCACCTTAAGATACAGGCCTGTTTTAATCGCGTTTTCTATTCCCGCTTTTGTATCATAGGTATCTACTAGCAGAATCGTCTTATCCGGGAAACTCTTACTGTAAGCCAGAAAGCTGTCGATCTCATGCCTGAAAGCCATCACAAAAGAATGCGCCATTGTCCCGGCAAGGGGAATACCATATAGTTTTCCCGCCAGGACATTTGAAGTCCCGTTAAAACCCGCTATATAAGAGGAGCGCGCGACCTTAACCCCTGCCTGCGGTCCATGTGTCCTTCTTAAGGAAAAATCATACAGGCCCCTGCCGCAAGCGGCATTGACTACTCTCGCCGCTTTACTGGCGATCATCGCCTGTAAGTTTATGGTGTTTAAAAGAAAACT
>JAHJJA010000039.1 GCA_018822885.1 Candidatus Omnitrophota bacterium | reverse complement strand
CTCCATGGCTTTCGTAGAATCGCTTATAACATAAACATTGTAGCCTGATTTTTCAAGAGAAAACCTAATGAGGTTGCAAAGGTCAACATTATCATCGATTACCATGACGCTTGGGGTAGCCAGCTTCTCTTTAGTCCTAATTGCCTGATACTTCCTAAGCATGGTCTTGATCCTTAAGCTCAAGGTAGAAGTCGGCACAGTCTTAAGGATGAATTCCGCCGCTCCTCTTGAGTGGGCCTCGACAACAACCTCATCCTCGCAACCATATCCCGTAAAAACAGCTACTGGCACTTTAGCGTTTTCCGCGTGCAGTTTATCCAAAAGGTCCAGCCCCTTCATGTCGGATAAATTTAGATTAAGGAGCACTAAATCAGGACTAAAACTACGGAACTTATTAAAACCCGAAGCTCCTATTAAAGCGGTTTCCACGTGATAGCCTTCATGTTTCAAAAGATTTTCGATCTGCTCAAGAAAATCCGGGTTGGAATCAATACAGAGTATCTTTGCCATTGCGCCTCCTCTTTTAATGTTTGCGCCTATAGAAACTTTTTAGGAATTCCTGTTTCTTACTTAATTCATCTACCTGACGGTGTATCCCTATCGCTACGGGATCAAGTTTAGGCCTTATCACCAAAGCTATTACTATAATATAAAAAGTAGCGCTTAGCAGATTTAGGCTCAAGTCCTGAACACTAAATTCTCTCCCAAATACCAGCGCCTCATTGAATTCATCCATTAACGCAAAAACAACTATTATCGCCAAGGACCAAAAATATAACATTTGGCTATTGGTATGGTTTCTTAACGCCCTGAATAAAAACAGGCAAAGAAACCAAAAGGCGGCAAAATGAAGCCGATCCCACGCTCTTGCAACTTGAGACAAAACAGCACAAACAGTGATAAATATAATCAAAAGCCAAAATAAAGAACTTGATTTAAATACCCCTGCGCCTTCTCGCAGAAAAAGATAGGTCAATAAACCCAAAAAAACACCACCGAAGGCTACCCAAATCGAGATCTTTATTAAAGAATCGAGGCTATTGACTAAAGGATATAAACCCAAATATTTTTCTAAAAGAGGCGACAATAATGTGCCTGCAAAAAGCAAAATTATTATTGCCCAGTCAACCGCCATCTTAAGATGCTTGTTCATGCGCTTCATTCTATATCAAAAACCCTGCTTCTCAAAGTGAAATTTATAAACTATAAATACTGCATTATCGCGTTAAGGATCTTATCGGCGGCATCCTTATTCCCGGGCACGGTTCCAACCCTTACCTCGATCTGCGAACGGGAAGCGCTTATGCGGTGCACATCAATCCATACGGTCTTGCCGTCGCTATATTCACTTATCAGTTGAGTCACATTCTTATCCGCTGTTTCTTTATTTAAAGGAAATCTTTGGGATCTTAATCCTGATTTTGCCGCCTTGACTACCCTGTCATAAGGCTCATCCACCTGCTGGACAAGTTTCCCTGAAAGCCAGGCTGCTGTCCCGGCCCCTCCGGCAGCCCCTGCCAACAAAACAAAACAGCCGCTTATGTTTACTAATAAGGCCCCGGAACAAAAAAACATTAGTAATCTTCGAAACATCACTCCCCCTCTTTTTCAAGCCGAATTGCCATAAGATAACCGCGCGCGCGTTCAGCCAACTTATAACGTGAGACTATATCCCAAAAAGATTTGCCGTGATTCGGCTCTAACAGATGCGCCAGCTCGTGGATGATGACATAATCCCTGACCCACTGCGGCATAAGGCCGACCTTATGCGATATCCTGATCTTGCCTTTATTATAATCGCAGCAGCCGAATTTAGAGTTCTGGTCAATAACGTATTCGATTGAAGCGATGTTTAGCCTATTACCGAAGTATTTCTCGTTTATATTAGAAGCAATATCAAAAAGGGATTGTGCTTTATCCAGCTCGTCTTTTATCCTCTTCCTCTCAAACTTCAGTTTAAACTTTGAGACGATCTTTTCTAATTGCTCACCGTGCAAAAACATGGGGGCACTGACAACAAGCAGATCCTTTACCAGCCTGGCGCTTACCGTCCTCTTCCTTCTCCTGCTGCGGATAATCTTTACCTCCACGCCACTAACCCTCCCCCTACTACCTATAATTAAGCACTTTTAACATCGAACTATGGATTTTCTTATTCGAAGCCACAATAAAAGATTTCTTATAAGGGTTTAGCCTGCTTCCAAACTGATCCGTGATCCTACCCCCTGCCTCCTCAACCAAAAGCTTACCCGCGCAAAAATCCCAGGGGCTAAGCTCAAACTCCCAGAAGCCGGCGGCGCGCCCGCAGGCGACATAACATAGATCTAAAGCCGCAGCCCCTAAACGCCTTATTCCACGGATCCGTTCATGCTGGAATCTTTCTATTTCCTTAAGAGTCCTGACCATCTCTGTGCCCCTGCTGTAATAAAAACCCGTAATAAGCAGCGCCTGCTTTAGGCTGGCAGCTCTATTTACATGAATAGCTTTTCCATTGAGAAATGCCCCCTTGCCGCGTTCAGCATAAAAAAGCTCATCCCTGGTAACATCATAAATAGCGCCTGCCGCCACCACGCCTTTATTGACAAGGGCAACGGAGGCGCAAAAAATAGGCAGGCCGCTGGCAAAGTTACTCGTGCCGTCAAGCGGGTCGATCACCCAGGTATATTCGGAATCGGTCCTTACATAACTTGCCTCTTCGCCCAAGATGTTGTGCCCGGGGAAATATTTTCTTATCACTCTGACAGCCGTACTCTCGGCTTGTGTATCGGCAACAGTCAATAGATCATAGGAAGCTGATTTTGTCCTGATCTTCAAATCTTTATTAAAATATTTCTTATGCACCGTACCCGCTTTACGCGCTGCCATTTTTGCTATATCTAAATAATTCATTTTACCCTCAAGGCACATCCCTTGATCCCGTGTTTTTCATAATATCTCTGATGATATTCTTCGGCAGGGTAAAATTCTCCTGCCGCTGTGATTTCCGTGACTACCGGACGTGAATAGGCCTTAGAAAGTTCCAGTTTCTTTTTTGAATCCAAAGCCAGAGACTTTTGTTCCGGGGTATAAACGAATATCGCTGATCGATATTGATCGCCTATATCCGGGCCCTGCTTATTTAAAGTCGTAGGATCGTGTATCCTCCAAAAAACATCCAATAATTGTCCGTATGACACTATTAAAGGATCATATTCTATCTCTACTGCCTCCGCATGCCCGGTCTTGCCGGAACAGACATCTTTATATGTCGGATTCTTAAAATTACCGCCGGTATAGCCCGAACGCACAGAAATTACACCTTTTACCTGCCTGAACGCAGCTTCTACCCCCCAAAAACAACCTGCGGCAAAAAGCGCCTTAGGATAGGCCTTAGGCACTAAAGAGCTTTTTCCGGCATAATCAGTAAGCTTAAGGGCTATAGCATTTATGCAATAGCGTTTCCCGCTCGGAGGCGGCCCATCATCAAAGACATGCCCCAAATGAGCTCCACATCGCGCACAAAACACCTCCACTCTATGCATACCGAAACTATCATCTGCCTCTTCTTTTATATTTAAATCCGATACAGGCTGCCAGAAACTTGGCCAACCAGTGCCTGATTCGAATTTCGCATCAAAACTAAACAGATCAGTGCCGCAGCCAACGCATTGATAAATAGCTTTGCCCCCTTTAGGAGGCAGAGGGCACTGAAATGCAAAGGGTCTTTCGGTGCCTTTTTGGCGCATGATCTTAAATTGCTCCGGAGTGAGTATCTTTTTCCATTCGGCATCGCTCTTTATCACCCTTTCTACTTCCTCGGTTTCTCCGGTACGAGCATTAAATAAAAGCATCTTTCCTTCTTTTTTTAGATCATCCTGCATCTTTCCTCCTGCAAGAAAAGGAAAAGCAAGCAAAGTAATAAGAAATAACTTTAAAATCCCTGATTTTTTTCCCATGAAGCTATTCTGCCCTTTACTATCTTAAATAAAGGATGTGGCTTGATTATTTTCTCTCCTAAGATCTTGGCACAGGTTAGCCTATCCCGCTTCTTTAGCTTAGAGCATAAGTGGCTGAATTCATAATCTATCTGGCCCTTCGTAATCTTGATCCTTGCAACGTATTTCTTTGGGCTTAAGATCTTACGTTTATCAAAACAATAGCCTCTCTTCTCGGCCTCAAGATAGACTTGTAATAAATAAAATCCTATGGCAGCTATAGGATCGGTATGGCCTTTGAATCTGTGCAGTTGAGGATGATATTTATAACCCTTTGTTTTACCCAGTAAGACTTTTTGAGCAAGCAAAGACTCTCTCCAAAGAGCAAGCAAACCTGTTTTATCCAAATACCTCGGATGGATACTCCAAAGCCTCATTTAATCTTTAGCGGACACTAATCAACTTCTTCATTATCAAGATATTCTTATCCTTTTCTCTGCGATATTCAACTTCATTCATCAGACTGCGGATAAGGAATATTCCCATTCCTCCTGCCTCTCTCTCCTCAATGGGTTTATCAATATCCGGCTTAAGGCGCTCTAAAAGATTGAAGGGCCTGGCGTCATCGCTTACGCGGACAAAAATAGCATCGTTCTCAATCCCCAAAGATACGGCTATCTGGTGCCCCTTTATATCCTCATATCCGTAATAAATAATATTACTGACAGCCTCCTCAAGCGCAAGGCTAATATCAAATACAATCTCACCAGACAAGCCATTCTTTTTAGCAAAACAAACCCAGGCGTTCTTCAATTTCGGTATCTCTGCAATATCATTGTTTATGATTATCGTCTCATCCGAAGCCTGGCTTATGCGCTGTTTTTTACTGGGAGGCCGATAGCTTAATGCCAATAGGGTTATATCATCAGACTGTTCTGCTGCCTTACTAAATGATTTTATTTCCTTTAGCAAACATTTGACTAATCCTTCCATAGAGCTATTCCCGCAGCTTAAAAGGGCGTCTTTTAATCTTTCTTCGGAAAACTGCTCATGCCCCTCGTTAAAGGCTTCTGTTACGCCGTCAGTATATAGACAGATAAGATCTCCTGCCTGTAAAACAACTTTTTCTTTTTCAAAGACAGTCCTCTCGTCTAATCCGATAGCGAGGGATTTTGCCTTGTCTAATATCTCGATGCCTCGAGAGCTGCGCCTGATAAAAGGAGGATTATGCCCTGCATTCGAATAATAAAGCTCTCCGGTTTGAGTATCCAGAATCGCCAAAAATATGGTAAT
>JAHJJA010000038.1 GCA_018822885.1 Candidatus Omnitrophota bacterium | reverse complement strand
AATTGAAATTAAAAACTTCCGGTCATTGCATGATGTGACTATTTATCCGAACAGCATTTTAACTTTAGTTGGGCGTAATAATAGTGGGAAGTCAAACATAACTAAAGCTTTAGCGCTTTTCTTTGATCCCTCCATTAAGAATATGGATTCCGAATGTTTTTATAATCATAAGACCGACAAGCCGATACAGATTACTTTAACTTTTGAGAAGCTAAGTAGTTGGGAAAAAGATCAGTTTAAAGTATGGATGGATGGGGAGAGGTTGGTTGTTGGAAGAGAGATAGTTTGTAAGTCTGAAAATGAGTTTGAAATAATAAATTTGGCTTTTACAAAAGTACCTGAGCCTGAATGGTTACAAGAGGATTTAATTACCGGAGATAAGATAGCTGAGTGGTGGGGCAAGAAAGCAGAGTTGAAGATAAGCGGTATTGATTTTTTCTTGGAGCTTGGTTCTGCAAAGCCGGGCGTGGCAAAGTGGAAAGAAGTGGCGAAACAGTTCCTAAATGTACATAAAGATAAAATTCCTTGGAAGGATGAGAGACGGGATAATCCGAAAGGTTATCCTGGTGTATTGAAAGGGGCCTTGCCAGAATTTGTTTATGTGCCCGCTATTAGGGACGTGGTGGATGAAGCCAAGGTTTCCCAAACTAGTCCTTTTGGAAAACTTATAAATTCCGTTCTTGAAAAGATTGCCGATAAGGAGAAAGAGGCTATTGCTGGACAGTTAAAGAAAATTGAAAATAAGCTTAATCGGGCAGGAGGAAATGATCGGGTGGCTGAGGTTAAAGCGATTGAAGATCAGCTTAACAGGCTTATAAGAGAGATTATGGAGTGTGATATTGAGATTGAAATGGGGGTCCCACAACTTAAAGAAATCTTTGGCGGTGTTAAAATATACGCGAATGACGGGGTAAGGACAATTATTGATACAAAAGGGCATGGTCTTCAGCGGTCAATGATTTTTACGATACTTCGAGCTTACGCTGAACTTTCGCATTTGCAAAAGGCTGTTGATAAAGCAGGGGAAAGGACGACTATATTTGCCATAGAAGAGCCAGAATTATATTTACATCCACATTTGCAAAGAAACGTTATGAATGTTTTTAGGAATATAGCAAAAGGAAAAGATCAGGTTATCTATAGTACTCATTCAAGCCTTTTTGTTGATATTGCTTGGTTTGATGAAATATGCATAGTCAGAAGAGATAGGGAAGGGGATGAATATAAGAGTAAAGTTACACAATTGCCTATGGAGGATATGCTCGAAGATTTGAAGGTTCGCAAAGGTATAGATGGGAATGAGGCGGGAATAAGAGAGCAGTATTCAAACGCTTTCAATCCTTTGATTAATGAGGGATTTTTTGCAAGTAAAGTAGTTATTGTCGAAGGCCCATCTGAACAATATTTATTTCCTATATATTCCGAAGCGATGGGTTACAATCTTGATCAAAATAATGTATCAGTAGTGCATTCTGATGGTAAGGGTTCGATGGATAGATTGTTACGCGTTTTTAACGGTTTCAAAATTCCTACCTACCTTTGGTTCGATGGTGATAAAGATAATGCAGATTCGGTGGTAAAGAAAAAAACGCTAGAGCTTCTTGAATTATTAGGTAATAAGAAAAGCGAGATTGGGGAAGTTGGCACAGAAATTTCTGATTGTTATGCGGTGCTTGAATATAAATTGGAAAAGACCTTAAGAGAAGAAATCGAGGATTACGACGCCATAATTAGTGAAGCAGCCAAAATTCTGGGACCTATTGGGAAACCTTTAGAGCAAAGATACTTAGCTGTCCAAATTAGAAAGAAAATAGATAATAAGGCGAAGCCCGAAGATGTTATTCCTAAAACTATCATAGACATCATTGGGAAGATAAAAAACCTGGAATTTAATTGTAGTGTACTGCGTAAATAGAAGGAGATAAAAATGGTTTTGGTTGCAATCGCCCTGATAGTAATAGTTCTTATTCTAGTTATATTGCTATTCATTCGGAAAAATCATGCTCCTATAGGTGTAAGCGTAGAACAATTGAGAGATGAGATGGAGAGAATCGGGAAGATTCTACGCGACGAATCCACTATGGCTAGGCAAGAAGTTAATGCTAATGCAAAGCTTCTTCGGGAAGAGGTGGTGGCATCAATAAAAAGCCTTGGAGAGTTTATTTCAGGGACTTTAGCAGAAATTAATAAAATTCAAAAAGGGCAATTAGACTCTTTTTCTGAGCAATTAGTAAATTTAACCAAGGCTAATGACCAGAAATTTGAACAGCTCCGTTCAGGTATTTCCGGAAATATGTCTGTTTTTAATGAATCTATCTTAAAGCAGATTTCGGAGTTGAGCCAAATGCAGAAAAATCAGTTGGATACTTTCTCGAAGCAGATTATTGCACTGACTCAGAGCAATGAGCAGAAACTTGAATCACTCAGGGGAGTAGTTGAGCAGAAACTTAAAGACATCCAAGCAGATAATTCCCTTAAGCTTGAGCAAATGAGAGCTACCGTAGATGAGAAATTGCACGAGACTCTTGAGAAGAGACTCGGAGAATCATTTCAATTGGTAAGATCTCAGCTTGACCTCGTGGGGCAAGGATTAGGTGAAATGAAAGTTCTTGCAACTGGCGTTGGGGATCTTAAGAAAGTATTAACCAATATTAAAACGAGAGGTACGTGGGGAGAAATTCAACTTGGAAATCTTCTTGAGCAAATCTTGGCTCCTGAACAGTATGGGAAAAACGTTACTACAAAGAAAGGTTCACGCGAAAACGTTGAATTCGCGCTTAAATTACCAGGTAAAGAAGATCATATTGTCTGGCTTCCTATCGATGCTAAGTTCCCAAAGGAGGATTATGAACGTCTTCTTTCTGCTCAAGATGTTGCTAATGCTGTTTTGGTTGATGAGGCAATCAAAGCCATAGAGATTAGAGTTAAGCAAGAAGCAAAAGATATAAGGGATAAATATCTTGATCCACCTAATACAACTGACTTTGGTGTATTGTTTCTTTCTACGGAAGGATTATATGCAGAGGTTCTTCGAATTCCTGGACTGTCTGAAGTTTTGCAAAGAGAATTCCGGGTTATGGTAGCCGGACCTACGACACTAGCTGCTTTATTAAATAGTTTACAGATGGGTTTTAAAACGTTGGCCATTGAGAAGCGGGCAAGCGAGGTGTGGAGTCTTCTTGGCGCAGTGAAGACAGAGTTTGGCAAGTTCGGAGATTTGCTTGATAAAGCACATGAACAGATTACGAAAGTTGGAGATACAATCGATCTATCTTTAAGAAAAACGCGTACAATAGAAAGAAAGCTGCGAGATGTTCAGGTTTTGCCTGCTGGAGAATCAACAAAGCTTATTGAGGCTCTTCCAGAGCCCGAGGAAGAAGATAGCGGTCAATAGGAGTTATTATAGGTTTCGAAAACTTATGAAAAAATTCGATCTTAACATTGAGAAAGTTTTAGAAGATTGGGAAGCTTATCACGCGATACGAGAAGTAATAGCGAATGCGTTAGATGAACAAGCCATTACTAATACTAAGGATATAGAGATTTCTCAGGATCAAAATGGATGGTGGCATATTCGTGATTTTGGACGGGGGCTGAAATATGAACACTTAACTCAGAATGAAAACGAAGAGAAACTTTTAGATCCTCATCTTATTGGTAAATTCGGAGTCGGATTAAAAGATGCGCTAGCGACATTCGATCGGAAGGGCGTAAAAGTAAATATTAAGTCTAGGCATGGTGATATTTCTTTCGGTAAGTCTCAAAAACATGAGTTTGAAGATATAATAACGTTACACGCGTATATATCTGAAGCTGTTGATGTAAATTTAGAGGGAACGGAATTTATTCTCGAAGAATGCTCCAAAGGTGATATTGATAAAGCAAAAAATCTATTTCTCAAATTTTCTGGAGAAAGAATTATTGATACTACTCAGTATGGACAAATTTTAGAAAAAATGGGTCAGGTATCAAAGATATACATCAATGGTGTGTTGGCAGCAGAAGAAGAAGATTTTCTCTTCTCGTTTAACATAACATCAATTACAAAAGCAATAAAGAAGGCACTCAACAGGGAAAGGACCAATGTGGGAAGGGCAGCCTATTCCGATAGAATAAAGGCGATATTACTTGCGAGCAAGGAAAAGGAAGTGGCTAAGAAGCTGGTTGAAGATTTAAAAGAATACGAAACTGGAAAGATGCACGATGAGGTAAAATGGACTGATGTTTCGGTCCAAGCCGTTAAGCAATTAAACGAGTCAGAAAAAGTTATTTTCTTTACTCCCAATGAATTGACGAATGCTCCGGAGATTGTTGATAAGGCGAAAGATGATGGATATAAGATAGTTGCTGTCCCAGATAACGTTAAGGAAAAGATAAGCGGTCAGACTGATATCTCGGGAAATCCCATTATGGATGTAGCTCAATTCCAAAAAGATTATAATGATAGTTTTAAATTTAAATTTGTAGAAATTAAAGATTTGGATTCGAAAGAAAGGTTTATTTTTGCTAAGACTTCTGAGATTCTGGATTTTATTGGTGGTAAGCCGAACATCGTTAAAGAAATAAAGATATCTGAAACAATGAGACCGTAAACCTATAGAATTACGGAAGCAGTAGGGACATGGGATCAAGTATCCGGTACCATAATTATAAAGCGTACTCAATTGGAGAGTATCGAAAAATATGCTGGGACTTTACTTCATGAGATAGCACATGCTTTAAGTGGGGCTACTGATGTATCTAGAGAATTTGAAAAATTTCTTACTGACTTAATTGGAAAAATAGTTTCTATTTTAGATTCTGCCCAACAAAAAAAAGGTATTCTTCCAAAATTGTTTGGGGGCTGATTTAGAATGTCTATGTTATGGCTGTAAATAAAGGGAACGGTTATATTCTAAGATGAATAACGATGATCTCGATGATTTTTTCCTAGAAGGCGGCGATGAGCTGATGAATAGCGAGCCATGCCCTAATTGCCGAAAGTCAATTTATCTTGACCAAGATATAGAATGGATTGATGAGGCAAGTGGAATTTGTATATGTCCTCACTGCGGAGAAAAGGTAAAGATTAATCCTTAAAATATACACGAGAGAAAATAGGGGAAGACCTCGAAATGGTGAAATTAGAACCGTCATCTTTATTATGATGAGAAAATTTTGGCGGCATTTTTATGAAGTAAAAAAGTCTTGTATGTCTAATTTTCTGAAGGAAATATTATGAATCAAATCAAAATAAAAGATGAGGCGAAAGTGAAGTTTGCTTTAGGGATATTAAAAAAGTCCCTGTATCAAGGATTCGAATACGAATTATATAGTAATATTTTGCTATTTTCTATTGATATCCAGGGAATTTCTAGCATTAACGAGAGAAAGGACATATTGTTTTCTGCTGTATCAAGATTTAGTAGATATAATGACCATTCTTTAGATTCTTTTAAACAAGCTATTGCCGAAGAGATTAATGAAAGAAAACAAAAAACGCCACAAATGTTCACGGTTATTTTTCTGCTGAATATTGATAGAATATTAATTGAGAAGAAGAAATATTTTACAGTCTGTGGAAACAAATTGTATCATAGAACGCATTCTTATATAAGTAAACACTTTAATTTAAAAAAGTTTGTAAATGAGACTAAATTAGTAGGCAACCATTTAGTAATTAAACTTCCTTTTGATCCCAATATCTTTCAACATATT
>JAHJJA010000037.1 GCA_018822885.1 Candidatus Omnitrophota bacterium | reverse complement strand
GCAGTCTCCTTAGAGTGCCTCTCTCTACCTTGCGGCTTTGAGAGTAGCAACAAAGGATAATGGTTGCGCTCGTTGCGGGACTTAACCCAACATCTCACGACACGAGCTGACAACAGCCATGCAACACCTGTGCAGGCTCCTGACTTGACAGGTTGTCCACGTTTCCGCTTCCTACTTCCTGCATGTCAAGCCTTGGTGAGGTTCTTCGCGTAGCGTCGAATTGAACCACATGTTCCACCGCTTGTGCGGGACCCCGTCAATTCCTTTGAGTTTTAACCTTGCGGTCGTAGTCCCCAGGTGGAGCACTTAACGTGTTAACTTACGGCGCTGAAGGTTGCCCCCCAACACCTAGTGCTCATAGTTTACGGCTTGGACTACCAGGGTATCTAATCCTGTTTGCTCCCCAAGCTTTCACAGTTCAGCGTCAGGGCCAGACCAGAGAGCCGCCTTCGCCACTGGTGTTCCTCCCGATATCTACAGATTTCACTCTTACACCGGGAATTCCGCTCTCCTCTTCTAGCCTCAAGCTATACAGTTTTGAAGGCAGTTCTGCAGTTGAGCTGCAGGATTTCACCCCCAACTTGTATAGCCGCCTACCTGTCCTTTACACCCAATAAATCCGAGTAACGCTTGCCACCTCTGTCTTACCGCGGCTGCTGGCACAGAGTTGGCCGTGGCTTCTTCTCTAGGTACCGTCAGTCCCGTTTATTAAACGGGAGTTTCTTCCCCATCGAAAGAGGTTTACGACCCGAAGGCCTTCATCCCTCACGCGGCGTCACATAGTCAGGGTTTCCCCCATTGCTAAATATCCTCGACTGCAGCCTCCCGTAGGAGTCGGGGCAGTGTCTCAGTCCCCGTGCGGCTGACCACCCTCTCAGGCCAGCTACCCGTCATAAGCCTTGGTAGGCCATTACCCTACCAACTAGCTGATAGGTCGCGAGCTCATCCTTAAGCGTCACCGCTTGCGCAGCAACTTTACATACAGAGACTTATGTCTCCGTAAACACATCGGGTATTACCTCCACTTTCGCAAAGCTATCCCTGACTTAAGGGTAGATTACTCACGCGTTCCTCGCCAGTCTGCCGCTATATCTTTTTTCACTTGGTAGATCCACCTTGCGGTCTCACCACCTCAAGAAAAAAGTATCGCTCGACTTGCATGCCTAATCTACGCCGCCAGCGTTCACTCTGAGCCAGGATCAAACTCTCCGAAAAAAATTCGAATAAGAATGTATAATGGCTCTAATGATTTATATTTTCGTTTTGTTACCTCAAATAATTGACCGATATGAATCTGCATTCATATTGGCCACGCTCGGCTATTCAATTATCAAAAGAACAATAAAAAAACGCCCCGACAGTTATCGGGGCGCATAAAGTCTATAATTTAACTTTACTCGCCTTACCGCCGAATAAATTGATACTAAATTTTCAATACCGTTTTGATTTTATTCACGATATAAATTGCCCTGCATTAACTGAGGGAATTTAAGTATACAATAAAATGGTTTTTTGTCAAGTATTATTTTACTATTTTTATTGCTTCGGAATAAATCTGATTTTCGATAAGAACAAAACTACTAGGGGGCGAAGGTTTTATACGCCTTCGCCCCCTTACAGCTTAAAGCTTAGAGCTGTTTTTAATACATTCCTCCCATGCCGCCACCCATGCCGCCCATACCGCCACCTTGAGGCATTGCTGGCATAGAAGATTCCTTTTCAGGCTTGTCCGTGACGACTGCTTCGGTAGTCAACAACAATGCTGCGATGCTTGAAGCATTAAGCAATGCTGAACGAGTAACTTTTGTCGGATCGATTACGCCCGCGTCGATCATATCAACATAAGCATCTTGAGCCACATCGTAACCTGTATTAGTCTTCTCCTGTTTTATGCGCATCACTACAACTGAACCCTCGAGGCCCGCGTTATTGCAAAGCTGCCTGATCGGCTCTTCCAGTGCGCGCCTAATAATATCAACACCGATCTTCTCATCGCCTTCGAGTTTCAATTTCTCAAGCGCAGGGATAGTGCGAATCAGCCCTACTCCGCCGCCCGGGATTATGCCTTCCTCAACCGCAGCGCGGGTTGCATGAAGAGCATCCTCAACCCTGGCCTTCTTCTCTTTCATTTCGGTCTCGGTTGCAGCTCCCACATTGATCACTGCCACGCCACCTGCAAGCTTAGCCAGGCGCTCCTGCAATTTCTCTTTATCATAATCAGAATCTGAATCTTCGATCTGCTTTCTGATCTGGGCAATTCTGCCATTGATACCCTGAGTCTTTCCGGCACCTTCGACAATCGTGGTGTTTTCTTTGTCAACCTTGACTCTTTTGGCACGTCCCAGGTCTTCCAGATCCACGTTCTCTAACTTGATACCGAGATCCTCGGTAATAGCCTTTCCGTTAGTAAGAACAGCGATATCCTCAAGCATGGCCTTACGTCTGTCGCCATAGCCCGGGGCCTTTACCGCGCAAATAGCAAGGGTGCCGCGGATCTTATTCACAACTAATGTGGCTAATGCCTCGCCTTCTACTTCTTCCGCAATGATCAAAAGCGGTTTTCCGGTGCGGGCAGTCTTCTCTAATAAAGGCAAGAGATCCTTTAAAGAAGAGATTTTTTTCTCATGAATGAGAACATAAGGCTCCTCTAAGATCACTTCCATTCTCTCGGCATCAGTCACAAAATAAGGAGAGAGATATCCCTGGTCAAACTGCATACCTTCGACGACTTCCAAGGTGGTCGCAGTTGACTTTGCTTCTTCAACTGTAATAACTCCATCCTTGCCGACCTTCTCCATAGCCTCTGCGATCAAATCGCCTATGGTAGTGTCACAGTTAGCCGCAATTGAAGCGACCTGGGCCACTTCTTTTTTATCTTTGATAGGAGTTGAAAGCTTCTTTAACTCCTCAAAAACCTTCTCAACTGCTTTCTCGATGCCGCGTTTTAAAGCCATGGGATTGGCACCTGCAGTTACATTCTTAAGGCCTTCGCGATAAATCGCCTCGGCTAAGATAGTAGCTGTAGTAGTTCCGTCACCAGCAATATCAGAAGTCTTTTCAGCGACTTCCTTGACCATCTGGGCGCCCATATTTTCAAAAGGATCCTCAAGCTCTACTTCTTTGGCTACAGTGACACCGTCCTTAGTAATGGTCGGTGAGCCGAATTTTTTGTCAAGAGCGACATTGCGCCCTTTTGGCCCAAGGGTGACCTTTACCGCCCTGGCCAACTGTTCAACGCCTTGTAAAATCTTCCTGCGGCCTTCATCCGCATACAACAATTGCTTTGCCATTGACTCCTCCTCTTTAAGCTTATAGATCCTTGACATCTACGATGTCAAGGATAAGTTATGTCCTCACTTAATGATCGCTAAAATATCCTCTTCGCGCATAATCAAAAGCTCTTCGCCCTCTTTGGTGGTGATCTCATTTCCGGAATATTTTCCGTATAATACCTTGTCACCAACTTTTACTTCCGGGGCCGCAACGCTGCCGTTGTCTAAAACCTTGCCCTTGCCGACTGCCACGACCTTGCCCTCTTGGGGTTTCTCTTTCGCTGTATCAGGCAATACTATCCCGCCTTTAGTCTTGGCTTCTGCCTCTAAAGGCTTGATCACTACTCTGTCACCTAATGGTTTCATATCCATTTCGTACACCTCCTCTTATTAGTTTGATTTAACCGATTTTAGCACTCTTACGTATGGAGTGCTAATTATAAAATAAAAAAATATTTTGTCAAGAGTTTTTTAAGAGATTTTTATAGGCGAAATTGACACCCTTTAAAGTCAAGTCCCGGTCTATTTTGTCTATCCTCCTGCAATATTTTCCTATCAAGCTGATGTTTCCGCCGGTACCGATAACTTTAGCGCCCCTGCCAATCTTACTCTTTATCCTGTTCACAAGATCATCGGTAAGTGCCGCGTAACCATAAACGATGCCGCTAAGCATGCTATTCTTTGTGTCTCTGCCGATAAATTCTTTCGGAGCGCTTAAGGAAATTTTCGGCAGTAAAGCCGTTCGCTCAAAAAGTGCCTCAAGAGAGATCTTTAAACCGGGCAAGACCATACCGCCGAGATACTCACCTCTCCTAGATATCACATCAAAGGTTATCGCAGTACCAAAATCAATTGATATTAAAGGCGCGCCATACAAGATCACACCGGCATAAGCATTGACGAGCCTATCTTGGCCGACTTCATCAGGTTTTCTATATAGATTCTTGATCGGGACCCGGAGATCTTTACCTATTATATGAGCGCGCTTTCCGGTAAGGGCTTTTAAATCTCTTGCTAAAGAGACACTTACCTTAGGCACAACGCTGCAGATAACCGAATCCTCTATCGGCTTACCCGCCAGAATCTTTCTAAGGACAAGCCGATAATCTTTTTGTTTTGTGGGCACAGAACACACCCGCACAAGGCGCCTCCCCTTAAAAAGGCCAACATTGATATTTGTGTTGCCTATATCGATTGCTAATAGCATAGTTATTTTATTTTTATTTCTTTTATTTTATCCCTTAACTGCGCTGCCTTTTCAAACTGCAGGTTACGCGCGGCAAGCTCCATCTCATATTCTAATTCAGAAATATATTTACGCAACTCATATTCGTCTCTTTTTTCTCCGGTAAGATCCTTTACAAATTCCTCTGCCTCTGCCAAATCCTCAATGCCATCACGGATTGCCTTTTGTATTGAGCGCGGAGTGATCGAATTATCCTCGTTAAACTTTAGCTGGATCTCCCGTCGGCGATTACATTCGCTTATCGCCTTTTTCATTGAGCCGGTAAGAGTATCCGCGTACATGATTACCGTGCCGTTTAAGTTACGCGCCGCGCGTCCGGAGACCTGTATCAGGCTGGTTGCCGAACGCAAAAACCCTTCTTTATCCGCGTCTAAAATCGCTACCAGCGAGACCTCCGGCAAATCCAAGCCCTCCCTTAGTAGATTGATCCCTACCAAGCAGTCAAAATCCTGCTTTCTTAAATCCCGAAGGATTTTGGAGCGCTCAATTGTCTCTATTTCAGAGTGCATGTATTTTACCTTTAAACCCTTTTCCTGCAAGTAAGTAGTCAGATCCTCTGCGCTCCTCTTGGTCAATGTGGTCACTAAAACGCGTTCATTTCTTTTGGAGCGTTCTTTTACTTCCTTAATCAAATCCTCAATTTGTCCCTCGCTTGGTTTGACAATGATCTGCGGATCGATAAGCCCCGTGGGACGGATGATCTGCTCGATGATCTTATCATTGCTTCTTTTTACCTCATAATCATTGGGAGTAGCTGAAACATAGACTGTTTGCTTCACAAGTTCATCGAACTCCTCAAATTTAAGCGGGCGATTATCAAGACAAGACGGGAGCCTAAACCCATAATCAACTAAGACCTCTTTTCTCGCGCGGTCGCCTTCATACATCCCCCGGATCTGAGGAATAGTGACATGAGACTCATCGATAACAGCGAGGAAATCACCTTGAAAATAATCGATCAATGAATAAGGGCGCGAGCCTGCGGGCCGGCCGCAAAGATGCCGCGAATAATTCTCGATGCCGTGGCAGTATCCGATTTCTTTGAGCATCTCCATATCGTATTTAGTGCGCGACTCAAGACGCTGGGCCTCCAGGAGTTTGTTTTTAGACCTTAAAAAGCCAAGCCGTTCCTCTAGTTCCTGTTTTATCAGGGCTATCGCGCTGTCAATATAGGCTCCGGAAACAATAAAATGCTTTGCCGGGTAGATCGCGGCCTTTGTGAACTGATTTAAAACCTCCCCTGAAACAGGGTCAATTTCGCTGATCTTCTCTATAGTATCTCCGAAAAGTTCTATCCGTATGGCCTTCTCCTGGTATGAAGGAAATACCTCGAGACAATCCCCCCTTACCCTGATCTTGCCTCTGACAAACTCATAGTCATTCCTTTCGTATTGGATCAGGATAAGCTTAGAGATTATCTCCTCGCGCGAGAGCACCTGGCCTTTTTCAAGAAAAACAAGCATATCCCGGTAATCCTGGGGACTGCCCAGATTATAAATACAGGAAACAGAAGCCACTATCAAGACGTCTTTGCGGCTCATCAGTGAAGTCGTGGCTGAGAGACGCAGGCGATCAAGGCGCTCATTTATTGAAGAATCCTTCTCAATATAGGTATCAGTGGAAGGAATGTAGGCTTCCGGCTGATAATAATCGTAGTAGCTGACAAAATACTCGACGGCATTATGCGGGAAAAACTCTTTAAACTCCGAGTACAATTGCGCGGCTAAAGTCTTATTATGGGAGATGACTAATGTGGGTAAATTCACCTCGGCTATCGCATTAGCCAGGGTAAAGGTCTTGCCTGAACCAGTCACCCCAAGAAGAGTCTGGCATTTTTGGCCGGACAAAATCGAATCTGCCAATTGCCTTATCGCCTTTGGCTGGTCTCCGCAGGGACGGTAATCAGAAACAAGTCGGAATCTATCCATCTAAGAGAAACTCTAAACTGATATCAACTGATTTAATAGAATGGGTGAGCGCGCCGATAGAAATCATATCAACGCCTGTTGAAGCGACTTTGCGGATGTTTTGCAGGGTGATGCCTCCGGAGGCTTCTAGTTTAGGCCGCAGGCCATATCGCATATTGACTGCTTTTTTCATATCCGGAATACTCATATTATCTAGCATTATAATATCCGGCCTGGCCTTTAATACCTCAATAAAATCCTTCAAATTATCTACCTCTATCTCTATTTTCATTGATTCCGGAGCCTTCTCTTTTATTCGATAAATCAAATCTTTCAAACTTATGGCCTTAAGATGGTTATCCTTCACCAAAACCATATCATACAATCCCATCCTGTGATTACAGCCTCCGCCCGCCTTGACCGCATATTTTTGCAGATGCCTTAAACCCGGAGTGGTCTTACGCGTATCCATTATTTTTACTCTAAACGGTTTGACCGCCTCAACATACTCACGCGTCTTGGTCGCTATCCCTGAAAGCATGGCAATAAAATTCAAAGCCACTCTCTCCGCGCTCAAAATTGAACGCGCATTTCCCTCGACAGCCGCTAGCCTTGTCCCTTTTCTGACTGCCTGGCCTTCTTTAACCATAGGTCTGAATTTGATATTTTTGTCAATACTCCTAAAGGTGATCGATGCCACGTTAAGGCCGCAAGTCACGCATGGCTCTTTTGCCAAAAACACGGCTTTGATCTTTTTGTGCGCAGGGATGACTATCTTTGAAGTAATATCGCCTTTTCCGATATCCTCGGATAAAGCGCGAAAGACTACCCCCCTCAATTCTTTATCAAAACTATTTAAGCCCATCCCTTATCCCCTGCATTTTCTTAAGCAGGCCCTCGAGTTCCGCCAGTTTTTCTTTTTCCTTCTCTACTATTTCAACCGGGGCATTCTTGACGAAATTAGAGTTTCCCAACAGGTTGGCTTTTGCCTTGATATCCTGATTGGCCTTATCGATCTTTTGTTTAAGTTTCTCTTTATAAGTATCTACATCAATAGCTCCTGCCAAAACAATAGCGATGTGCAAGTCTTTAAGGACATTGACAAATTCTCCCTGGGAGTGCCTATAATCCTCTTCTATTATCAACTCGCATTTCGCCAACTTCTCTATATCAACACAAAGCTGTTTTAAGACTTCGCGCTTTGGCTTGTTCCCGCAAGCGATCTTGACTTTTACTGTAGCTTGCAAAGGGATATCAAGCTCTGCGCGCATATTTCTGATCTGGGTGATGGCCTCGAAAATGGCTAGCAGTTTACTTTCGGTCTTCTTATCAATAACCTGCTCCTGAACATGCGGCCACGGCTCAACCATAATACTTGTGACCTGGCGACCTTGCGGCAATTTCTGCCATACCTCTTCGGTAATAAACGGCATAAACGGTTGCAATGTGCGCAGGAATTTCTCCAAGACCTTATACATCACCACCTGATTTTGTTTATTCTTTATGTCTGACTTAATCAGTTCCAAATACCAATCGCAGAACTCATGCCAAAAAAATCCATAAAGAAGATTTGCCGCCTCATTAAATTTAAACGAACCGAGGTCCTTATTGATTTCTTTGAGCACTGAATAAAACCTGCTTAATATCCAGCGATTGACAATACTTAGGTCCTCCTTCTTAAAAAATACACAAAGGTCTACTTGCACATTCTCCGGCTCTAAATTCATAAGGATGTATCTTGAGGCATTCCAGATCTTATTTGCAAAGTTCCTGCCCTGCTCAAAACGCTCTTTAGATAAATAGACATCCTGGCCCTGGGCGGTGATAGAAATCAGGCTAAAACGTAAAGCGTCTGTTCCGTACTCCTTTATTATCTCTAATGGGTCGATAATATTACCCAAAGACTTGGACATCTTTTTACCTTCTATATCGCGCACTGTGCCATGGATGTAGACATCGCTAAAAGGGATGTCCTTCATAAACTCCAAACCTGACATTATCATGCGCGCGACCCAGAAGAATATTATTTCAGGGGCAGTCACTAATACTGAAGTAGGATAGAAATAATTTAGATCTTCCTTCGGGACAGTCCCTTTAGAACTAAACGCATTAACTTCGGTGGAGACAGTCCCTGCAGGCCAATAAAAAGTGGCAAAGGGCCATAGCCAGGAAGAAAACCATGTATCCAAGACATCTTCATCCTGATAAATATCGCTAGAGCCGCACCAAGGGCACTTCTCCGGCTTAATCCGTGAAACAATAATCCCTTGTTCTATCTTTGATTTTCTATCTTTGATTTTTGATTCCGGGGCTTTAGTTTCAAGGCACTTCTTACAATAGTAAACAGGCAAACGGTGTCCCCACCAGATCTGGCGCGAAATACACCAATCCTGGATATTCTCCATCCAATTCAAATAAACCTTGGTCCAGCGCTTAGGATGAAATTTGATCCTTTCCTTTTTCACCGCTTCAATCGCCGGCTTTGCCAGAGGGGCCATCTTCACAAACCACTGCTTAGATAAATATGGCTCGATTATAGTGTGACAGCGATAACAATGCCCGGCTGACAAGGCATGCGGCTCTACTTTTTCAAGCAGGCCTTTTTCTTTTAAATCCTCCAGTATCACTTCCCGCGCCTCAAACCTATCCATATCCTTATAGTCACCGGCAAATTCATTCATGCGGCCATCAGGATACATTACATTTACAAACTCTAAATCGTGTTTCTTCCCGGTAGCGTAATCATTCGGGTCATGCGCGGGTGTGATCTTCACTGCTCCGGTGCCGAATTTCATATCTACCGCGCTATCAGAAATTATTTTGATTTCGCGATGCGCTAAAGGAAGGACAATCGTCTTGCCGATAAGATGCTTATAACGTTTATCCTTTGGATTTACCGCAACCGCGGTATCCCCAAGCATTGTCTCAGGGCGGGTGGTGGCGACTACGACGTAAGGGACAGTCCCCTTAGCTTGCCCGTAAGTTGAGGCCGGGGACAGTCCCTGCTCTTTCAAAGGATACCTGAGGTAATAAAGATTCCCTTGCAGGTCATGGTGCGGAGCTTCTTCGTCGGAAAGCGCGGTCTGGCAGCGCGGGCACCAATTGATTATACGATTTCCCTGATAAATCAGCCCTGCCTCATATAACCTGACAAAGACCTCCAGGACGGATTTAGAATACTCATCATCCATAGTAAAACGCGTGCGCTGCCAATCACAGGAAGCGCCTATTTTTTTTAGCTGATGGATGATAGTCGAGCCATACTGCTGCCTCCACTGCCAGACGCGTTCAATAAATTTATCGCGTCCCAAGTCCTGGCGTTTCAAGCCCTCTTTAGCAATGGATTTCTCGACCACGTTTTGCGTAGCGATCCCCGCATGATCAGTCCCCGGCATCCAGAGAGCTTCTTCGCCCTTCATGCGGTGATAACGTATCAGAATATCCTGGATAGTATTGTTTAAAGCATGGCCCATGTGCAGGATACCCGTCACATTAGGCGGAGGGATGACTATGCAGAAAGGTTTCTTTTTAGGATTTGGCTTTGCGCAAAAAAGATCATTCTCTTCCCAAAACTTATACCATTTATCCTCAGTTTCCTTTGGATTATATTGCTTTGATAATTCATCTATCATTTAGTTTGATCTTTCAATAGCTTGCCCCGCTAGCGAGCAACCTATTTTATTTCTTCGCGGGACTTCGCATTGGTATCTTTCAATAGCTTGCCCCGCTAGCGAGCCAGCATTATACTCCTCCGCGGGACTGCGCTTTGATGTCTTTTAGAAGCTTGTACTCAACACTATCAACAAGCGCTTTCCAGCTTGCTTCAATGATATTTTCATGTACGCCTATTGTGCTCCAGGTCTCGGCTTCATCCTGCGATTGGATCAATACCCTTACCCTGGCAGCTGTACCGGCCTTTTCATCTAAGACGCGCACCTTGAAATCCGACAAGCGCATCTTGGACAAAGTCGGGTAGAACTCTTTCAGGGCCTTGCGCAGCGCGTTATCCAGGGCGTTAACAGGCCCGTCGCCTTCTGCGGCTGTATGCTCTTTGATCCCTTTGACTTTTAATTTGATGATCGCCTCGGAGGTGATCTTCTTATCGGAACGTTTCTCAACCACAACGCGAAATCCTTCAAACTCAAAGAACTTTTTATATTTCTTAAGCGCCTTCTTCATTAATAATTCAAAAGATGCCTCTGCGGCCTCAAAATGATACCCCTCATGCTCTAATTTCTGCACCAGAGAAAGGATCTTCTTTGTATTAGGGTCCTCCTTGCTTAGATCAAGCTCCAGATCTTTTGCGCGCAGCAATATACCGGTCTTTCCTCCTAGTTCAGAGACCAAAATCCTACGGTGGTTTCCTACAAGCACAGGGTCAGTATGCTCATAAGCCTTGGGATTCTTCATGACCGCGTTAATGTGCATTCCCCCTTTATGCGCGAATGCGGAATAACCTGTGTAAGGCTGATCAGCTCTTAACTTCATATTGCTTACTTCGCTCACGAAATGCGACACCTTAGTCAGTTCCTTTAATTTATCGTCGCTAATACAATCTATTCCCATCTTTAATTTCAGGTTGCCTATGATTGGGATAAGGTCTGCATTTCCGCAGCGCTCCCCATATCCGTTTATAGTGCCCTGGACCACATCGGCTCCTGCCTCGACAGCGGCAATAGAATTGGCAACCGCCAGATCAGCGTCATTATGGCAATGTATCCCCAAAGAAACATTTATCTTGGGCCGGACTTCTTTGATGACTTCGATGACTTTTGAAGTAAGCGTTCCGCCGTTAGTATCGCATAAACAAATAGCCTTAGCTCCGGATTCTTGAGCAGCCAAAAGGCATTTTACGCTATACTCCTTGTTAGCGTTAAAGGCATCGAAAAAGTGTTCGGCGTCATAAAAAACCTCAAGCCCCTTACCGGCCAAGAAACTTATCGTATCCTTGATCATATTGATATTTTCATCAAGCGAAGTCTTTAAGACATCAGTGACATGCATATTCCAAGTCTTTCCTACGATAGTTATAATCTTTGCCTGCGATTTTATTAATGCCTTCAAGTTGGTATCCTGCGAGGCGCTGGTATTAGGCCTGCGGGTCATGCTAAAAGCCGCCAGCCGAGAAACCTTCAACGGTTTTTTGGCCATTTTCAGGAAAAACTCCATATCTTTAGGATTAGAACCTGGCCAGCCTCCCTCAATGTAATGGACACCGAGCATATCCAGCTCTCCCGCAATGCGGATCTTGTCCATTACAGAATAAGAGATGCCTTCCCCCTGGCTTCCGTCGCGAAGCGTTGTATCGTATAGTTTAACTGTTGGCATAATTCCCTCTCTCGCTACTGCGGGTCACAACACTGATCTATTTTCCAAGCCCAAACTTCTCGTGCAAAGAACGCACGGCAGTCTCTGCGAACTTTTTCTGGATAATACAAGAGATACTGATATCAGAAGTCGAGATCATTTCAATATTTATCTTATTATGCGCGAGCGTTTCAAACATCTTCGCGGCCACCCCGGAATGTGACTTCATTCCGACCCCGACAATAGAGACGCGCGCGATATCCTCATCCTTTAATACCTCGCCAGCCTCAATATTCTTAGCCGCCTTTTTAACGATCTTTATTGTCTTGGGCAATTCGGCTTTATTTATGGTAAAAGAGATATCTGTTGATCGGATATGACTGACATTTTGCACTATCATGTCTACACTGACTCCGCTCGAAGACAATTCGTTAAAGATCTTCGCTGCTATCCCGGGCTTATCAGGAACATCGCAGATCGTTATTTTTGCCTCATTTTTATTCAAGGTTATCCCGCTGACTAATACATCTTCCATTCTTTTAACCTCCTTAATAATCATTGTCCCGGGTTTATCCAAAAAAGATGACCGGACATGTATGGGCACATCAAATTTTTTCGCTACCTCTATCGAGCGCGCCTGCATAACCTGCGCGCCAAGAGAAGCCATTTCAAGCATCTCATCATACGTAACCTCTTTTATTTTTTTGGCTTTTGGCTCGATCCTAGGATCTGTTGTATAAATCCCCTCGACATCCGTGTATATCTCGCAGGCATTGGCTTTTAGCTCCTTGGCCAAAGCAACAGCAGTCAGGTCAGAGCCGCCGCGGCCAAGGGTCGTAATATCCTGATTCAATGTCATACCCTGAAACCCGGCAACGATGACGATCTTTCCCTTTTTAAGCTCCTCTTTGATCCTGTCTCCGTTTATTTTTACGATCCGCGCGCGCGTATGACTGGTATCAGTGATTATGCCTACCTGCGCTCCGGTAAAAGAGATCGCTTCATATCCAAGCTTATGTATAGCCATAGCAAGGAGCGCTACGGAGATCTGTTCGCCTGTTGAAAGCAGCATATCCATCTCGCGCTCTGAAGGCTCGGTATTTATCTGGGCAGCTAACTCAATAAGCTCATCGGTCGTATCTCCCAAAGCCGAAACTACAACCACTAAATCAAACCTATTTTTTCTATAGCTAGTCACCCGTTTAGCCACATTCTGTATCCGCTCAACATTAGCCACAGAGGAACCGCCGAATTTCTGAACAATCAAACCCTTATGCATCTTTACTCTCCCGATTACTTAAAACATCCTCTCCGTTTATCAAATAATCCATCAGCTCATAGCCTTTCTCAAAAAACACCTCTGAATGCTCGGCTTCCTTCTCGCAGTATTTCTGAAACCCCTTTCCTATGATATCCTGGCCAAAAATACCGAACAACACAGGCTCGCGGGTATGGGTCCTGACAGACACCGGGGTCGCATGGTCCGGAAGCACCAATACCCTGAAATTATTCTTATTTTTAAATTCCTCAAGCACTTTACCAACGATCAATTGATCGAATCTTTCTATTGCCGCGATCTTCTCTCTCAAGTCTCCGTTGTGTCCGGCCTCATCAGGCGCCTCAACATGCACAAAAACAAAATCATTATCATGAAGCGATTTCAACGCGGCATTTGCCTTTCCCTCGTAATCAGTATCATAATATCCTGTCGCGCCCGGGACATTGATCACATTAAGGCCTATGATCCTTCCCAGACCTTTAATAAGATCGACCGCCGATATTACGCTGCCGCGCAAGCCGTATTTTTCCCTGAATGTCGGCATCGATGGTTTTTTCCCTTGGCCCCACAACCAGATCATGTTCGCGGGGTTCTCTTTCAGGTCCACGCGCACGTGGTTAATTTCCTGCTCTGGCAAGATCTTACGCGACTTCTCCATCAAATCTATCAAGATATCAGCATTATCACCCTTGGGCAGGTTTTTAGAAATGCTCTGGCCGGATATATCATGAGGCGGCGTGCACTTCAATAGATCAAACCCTTCTTTACATCCGCCCCTGACCAATAGCAAATGCCTGTAACTTACTCCGTGATAAAATTTAAATTTATCACTGCCGAGATTTTCTTCAAGAAACTTTATAAGAATAGCCGCTTCTCCGGAACTGATATGCCCGGCGCTATAATCAGTCAGGATATCCCCTGTGGCAGTGATCAGATTACAACGGAAAGCAACATCATCCTCTGCTAACTTTATTCCCAGATTTGCCGCTTCTAAAGGGCCGCGGCCGGTATAATATTGATCCGGATCATAACCAAAGATCGTGATATTCGCGACATCAGAACCAGGCTGCGCCTTTTCAGGTATTGTCTTTACTCTGCCGAGTGAGCCAAAACGTGCAATATGATCCATATTCGGCGTGCGCGCCGCCTCTAAAGGCGTACGGCCATCAAGTTCTTTGACCGGATAATCAGCCATCCCATCACCAACTAAAACTATATATTTCATTTTTTATTTAAAACCCTCCTCCTGCGCCTCCGCCCCCGCCGCAACCTCCGCCCCCGCCACCAAAGCCACCGCCTCCGCCACCAAAGCCTCCCCCAAATCCACCACCATAGTAGCCTCCCCGATTATGGCCTCTACCAGAGCCGCCGAGAGACGGAAGCCCAAAAATAAACAACTTTAATAGACCGGGCCTGCCCTCAAGCGGAAGATTCCTCCAAATAAAATACCTTGTTGCCATAGAAGCGCAATAGGAACAAATTGTCAGAATTCCCGCAAGCGGAGCTATGCTATAAAAAACACCGGCAAAAAGTAAAGTAAAAGGCAAACCTATAAAAATAGGCCACGGTAAGTTCCATAAATAAAAAAAGAATACGGCGAAAAAGTAGATAACTATCTTTGAACCGCGCGTAGCCGTCCCAGTTTTTTCTACAGGTAACCCCTTTAATCCGCTTATCTCTACCCCTGAATCACGGGCAACCAATCTGATAATAGCAGCCGCGCCATAATAAAGACCCTCTCCGTATTTACCTTCTTTAAAAAGAGGCACCATATAATTGCGGCCGATAGTACCGCAAAGGCTGTCAGGAAGAATGCCTTCAAGGCCGTATCCGGTCTCGATACGCCAGCGCCTTTCTCTTACTGCCAAAAGCACTAAAACTCCGTTATCCTTACCCTTTTTACCCGGCTTCCAGCTATCAAAGAGCTTTCGCGCGATTTGCTTTTCGTCGTAAGGCGCGATAGAGTCAACTGTGACTACAAAGATCTCCGCTGTTGTCTTTTTCTCTAGAACTTGCGCTAAATCTTCTAATTTTGTCCGATATTCCTGGCTTATTACGCCGGCAAAATCATTTACCCAGCCGGACGGCTGCGGTAACTCCGCAGCAAAATTACTTCCCCCAAAGATCAAAAGAACTGTTAAAACAAATAGCCATTTTCTATACATGAGGAAAATTAAAGCTCATCGACCACGCTGACCATATTTTCTAAGTCTTCTACGAAATCTGAAAAAAGCGAATCTATTTCAGCGTAAGAAAACTTTAGATTTTTCTTCTTTGCCTCCAAAGCCCTCTTCAGTCCGGACAATTCCCTGTTAAACTCTTTTGAAACCTGATCCAGACAATCTTCTTTTAAATAAGCCGGAGCCTTTAGCTTCAACCTGAGCAAATTCTTTAGGATATGCATAACGGAAGTAGAGGCTTTAAAAAGCGTATTTTTTAGCTCATTCTTATTATTGATCTTTAAATAAGATTTTTTGATATTGATAAGTTTTGATTTCAGCTCCTGTTCGCACTGAAAGCGCAAGTTCTTCGGATCAACAATCAAATCCTTAAGACAATCCTTGCCGTATAAAACCGCATAGCTTTCCTTCATATCCAGGAATTCTATCGGAAAAACATCCAGGGATTTAGCAATATAGGATTCAGTGAAAAAAAGCGGATTGATTATGCCGAATCTTACATTATTGATCAACGGCGAGGCTTTCTTGAGATTCTTTAGGGTCGTGTCCGTAAGAACCACCAATAAATTAATATTGGAGTGTTTATCCATGAATTCTCCGCTGGAAGCACTTCCGTAAAGGATCACAGAAACAAGGCCATCAGGATAAACTCCTTTTAAATCCCGGACAAATCTATCCAGGAGCGCTTTATATTTATCAGCCAACATTAATTCCATAGCAATTTTTCCTTGACCAAACCAGAGAGTTTAGCTACTAACACCCTCTTGTTTTCTGCCTCAATATATACCCTCACGCCGTCCGAAATAAAAGATTTGTACTTATTTCTTTGAAGTGTATTAGCCACGACTAAATCGGCGCCTGAAGATAAAATCAAATCTTTTGCTTCTTTGATCAAGCGCTGCTTTCCGGATTGAGGCTCGAATTTAAATCCTACTAAAAATATATCCGGCCGGATCTGTTTTATTAAATCAATGATCTTAGGCGTGGACTTAAGGGAAAGAGCCAATTTTTTTAAACCTGAGCCTATCTTAGTTCGATAAAGCTTTTGCGGCGCATAATCAGAGACTGCCGCAGAATGAATCATGGCATCATATCTATGCGATCTCAGTTCTTTAACAATTATATCCTTAAGCTCATCAAAGAACCTAAAGTTGATCAACCTGATGTTCTTACTAAGGCAGATCCTCCCGATCGGACCAAGCACCAAAGTCACTTTGGCGCCCAACCGGGAAAATTCCTCCGCCAATAAAATCCCGGTTTCTCCGGTAGCGGTATTACTGATCACTCTAACGCTATCAATCGCGACCCATGTGGGGCCGGCAGTAATCAGGATACGTTTATTTTTTAAGTTGCCTGATTTTGTCATTCGTTAGTCGGTTGTGTAACTAGAATCTTCCTTGGTTAATAGGTTGCGTAGCTCGAATCGTCATTCGTTAAACGTTTAACGTAACGAAAACGATTAACGATAAACGTTTCCAGTTACCTGCCTGCCGGCAGGCAGACGCAACCGCAACCGATTAACGCAACCCAATACTATTTAATACCCGATCTCTTTTAATATTGCCTTCAAATCAGCCTTGACCAGACGAGGCTCTTTTACGCTCTTAATCGCCCTATCAGGGTCTTTCAATCCATGGCCGGTAAGAATACACACAATCCTGACTTTGTGACCTCGTGACTTAAAATATCCTTTTTTTACTAGTTTTAACAACCCTGCAATTGATGCCGCGGATGCCGGCTCGACAAACACCCCTTCTTTTTCCGCCAGCAATTTATAGGCCTGAATAATTTCTTTATCGGAAACCATATCGATCAATCCGCCGGATTCATCGCGCGCGACTTGCGCCTGCTTCCAGCTTGCGGGATTTCCTATACGAATAGCGGTTGCGATTGTTTCCGGGTTTTTTATCGGATAACCGCGCACTATTGGCGCAGCCCCCTCTGCCTGAAAACCTAACATCCTTGGCAATATTCTTATTTTTCCCTCTTTCTTATACTCCTTGTACCCCTTCCAATAAGCAGTAATATTACCCGCGTTTCCGACGGGCATAACCTGAAAATCCGGCGCCCTGCCTAACGAGTCGCAAATTTCAAAACTGGCTGTTTTCTGCCCCTCTATTCGGTATGGATTCAGAGAGTTAACCAGCGTAATCGGATATTTATTTGTAATCTCCTTGACTAAATCTAAAGCGGCATCAAAATTACCCTTGACTGCCAAGACCTTGGCCCCGTGTATAAGCGCCTGGCTCAACTTCCCCAGCGCAATCGCGCCACTGGGAATAAGCACAATGCACTTGATCCCGGAACGGGCCGCATAAGCTGCGGCCGAAGCAGATGTATTGCCGGTAGAAGCGCACATCACTGCTTTTGAACCCTCTTCGCAGGCCTTGGATATGGCCATAGTCATACCCCTATCCTTAAAAGAACCCGTTGGATTTAAGCCTTCGTATTTTAAATAAACTTCTACGCCCTTGCCGACTATCTGACTCAAATGAAAAGCATATATTAACGGCGTATTCCCCTCATTTAGAGTAATAATCGGGGTTTTCCTAGAAACCGGCAAGTGCTTCTTGTACTTCTCTATTATCCCGTTATACCTGTGACTTGTAATCATGCCTGTTCAATCCTTATTGCAACCGGCTCCTCTTTTACCGCGCCGATCTTTCCTATCGCGGTCAAGGCGGCTCTTAAATTCTTCTCTTTTGCCTCGTGAATGATCATCACAATGGGTACTATCTGGGTCTTTCTTCTTTCTTTTTGGGTAACCGAAGCGATACTGATACCGAATTTCGCCAGGATACCGGATATGTGCGCCAGGACACCAGGCTTATCCAAAGCAAGGAAACGGATGTAATACCTGCTTTCGAAATCGTCGATCTTACGCAAGCGCTTAATAGAATTATCGGCAATAATATTTAAGGTCGGCCTGAAAAGCCCAGCTTTAATATCCTGAGTCAGATCTATCAAATCAGCCACAACAGCTGATGCTGCCGATAATTGCCCTGCGCCCGGGCCATAAAATAGGAGATCTCCCGCGAGATCGCTTGAAAGATGGATCGCGTTAAACACACCTCCTACCGAAGAAAGCAAATGCTCCCTCGGAATCAAAGTCGGATGCACCCGGACCTCTAAATCCTCACCCTCTTTCTTAGCGATCGCCAAAAGCTTTATCTCAAAACCCAACTCTTTGGCATAATTTACGTCAGCAAGCGATATACGCGAAATACCCTCCACAAATACATCTTCAAGTTTCACGAACCTGCCGAAACATAAATAGGTTAAGAGTATTAATTTATGCGCCGAGTCTATGCCTTCAATATCAAGGGTAGGGTTCTTTTCCGCAAAACCCAGCTTTTTTGCCTCGGTGAGCGCCTGCGAAAGGCTGCAGTTATTATCCGACATGCTCGATAATATAAAATTGGAAGTACCGTTTACAATGCCAAAAACACTGGCGAATTTATTTGCCGCAAGGCCTTCGCGCACTGATTTTATAATCGGGATACCCGCCCCTACCGCAGCTTCAAAATAAATATTTTTTCCTTTATCGCTTGCTAAAGCAAATAATTCTTGCCCTTCTTGTGCCAAAAGGGCCTTATTCGCCGTAACGATATTTTTCCCTTTTTTAAGAGAATCACTGATTATCTCTTTTGCCGGATGTATACCGCCTATAAGCTCGACCACGACATCTATTTGGGGATCATCTACGATATCCCTAAAATCCCGGGTCAAAAGAGACTTTTCTACGCTGACATTGCGCTTTGAAACAAGGTCTTTATCACAGATCTTCTTGATATCTATTTCCATGCCGATCTTACGGGTAAGATAGCTTTTTTTGTCACGCAGGATCTTCACCAGCCCTGAGCCGACAGTGCCAAAACCAATAAGCCCAAGATTTATCTTATTCATCGATCATCCTTTCTTTGAATAATAGTCAACTGTCTCACTGATAGCTTTGCGATGTTTTTCATCCACCGTTAAAAACTGTATTCTGGTGTCGTAGATAAGCCCTTTAGTCACCTGATGAGACTCTACCACCTTTGCTGTCAATAAAATCGGGTCAGCATCAAATGGAAGCCTGATCTGCAAAGCCAAAAGTGTACCCGGATTAAACTGCCTGTTTGTAGTAAGCAGCATCCCTCCCAAAGATAAATTCTTTGTTTGGGATATATCTACATTATCCTCCTCTTGCAGGATACGGTAAGATACGATGAAACGCCTGATTATTCGAGGATGTTTTCTTCTCTCCGGGCCGGAATATTCCAAATGCGTTTTCTTGCGCCTTTCCTGACCCATATAAACCTTACCCCTGTCTTTTCGCCTCTCAGGTCCAGTATAACTCATTTATACCTCCCCTGCTATTAGGTTTAATTTAGATATATAAATTAACACAGGATAGTCGGAAAATCAATTATTTTTCGTCTTTTGATAATCAGCTTAAAAAAGGCGGGTAGCTCAAAAAAAGGGATAAATTTAGGCATTGCTTATGAAAGTACGCTTAAGGGAATCTCCGAGTCGGCCTCGCGCGCGCTCTCTCGCCACAACGCTCACAAGGAGCTTGGGGATTGCCAAAATAAACATAGAAAATTCACCTAGGGTAAAGAATTTAGTCACAAAAATATTCTTCCAAAGCATCTTCATAAACCTGGAGGGGGTATAGAAAGAAAACCTCAATCTTCTGCCGATTTTCTTTAGGTCAGCGTGGCTGAAAGTATCGGAATAAAGCTCTCCTCTTTCAGTGACATGGTATCCGGGCGTCGCTTCGGCAAGCTCTTTAAGCGGCGAGAATTTTTCTATCCTCAATTTATTCAGGGTTATGCCGTCGACCCCTATCTCTTTGGCAAACTCCGCAATATAGAGCATCTCCTCTTCGGTCTCGGTGATGTTGCCATAGATAAAATAACCGTGATAATAAATAGGGTATTTCTTAAGAACACTGAATGCCTTTCTTACAGTATCTGCGGTAAAGCCTTTATTCAACTGCTTTAATATGCGGTCATGCGGGCTTTCAATACCGATCAATAACGCCTTGAAACCGGCCTTAACCATTTTTTCAAGCAACTGAGGGTATCTTGCGATATCGATGCGGGATTGGGCAAGAAAACGCTTCTTGAGTTTTCGCTTAATAATCAAATCACAGATCTCTTCTGCCCGTTTTGGGTAAGCAAAAAAATTGTCATCACTTAATAAGATCACCTTTGCCGGAAGCTTCTCTATTTCATCTACCACTGATTCCGGGCTGCGAGCAGAATAATTCCTCTTCTGCCCCAGAGGATTGATGGTAAAAGTGCAGAACTTACAGTTATTAGGGCAGCCGCGCGCGCTTAAAACAGAATCAAAAGAAATATTGGTGACATTGATACCGTTTAACATCAGATGATAGTCTGTGCGGCGCAAAGAACGCTCGGGAGGAACGATATTATCGACTTCCGGAAGCGGCCTGTTAGGATTATGGTTGACTTTTCCTTTCTTTCTGTAAGATATGCCCAATATGTTCTCATAAGCAACGCCTTTTAAAATCTCTTTTATCGTTTCTTCGCCTTCCCCTCTTACGATAATGTCTATCTTAGGACAAGAACTAAACAATTCCTCTACTTTCTCTGTTGCTGTATAGCCCCCGACAATCAAAGGGATTTCTTCCGGCATCTCGTTAAGAAGCTTAGCTATCTCTTTTAACTGGCGGTCCCATCCTATTCCTACACAAATAATATCAACACCTTCATTTTTAATAAAATCGAGCAAACCCTCTATTGTGCACAATTCCTGCTCATGCCTTAGATCGACCAAGCTGACTCTTTCCGCGCACTCCTTGGCGCTTGTGGCGACATATTCAAGGCCGGCAGGAGGAAACAGCTTCATCGTGCTGTTTACTTTGCTTTCGATGTAAGGATTAAGGAATAAGGCGTGTCTGTATTTCATGGAAGAATTGAATTTGCCCTTCGCTTCAGACTGACAACCAAGGGAAGCTTGGGATTAAATTTGATACATACAAAAAGTTACAAATTTAAGTCGGGGCGGACAGACTTGAACTGTCGACCTCTTGAACCCCATTCAAGCGCTCTAGCCAAACTGAGCCACGCCCCGCAATATCTTTTTCCTACCCTACTCCTCTTTTTTCTCGCGCGTCATTAAGTCGCGCACTGCTTTAAGGGGTGATTTATTCTTAAAAAGCACAGAGTAGACTTCTTTGGTAATAGGCATTTCAACTTTATACTTGAGGCTTAACGCATATGCTGATTTAGCAGTGGGGACTCCTTCGGCAACCATCTGCATACGAGACTCCACCTGTCTCAAGGTCTTTCCTCTGCCGATCTGCTCGCCCACAAACCTATTTCTGCTGTATTGACTGATACAAGTAGTGACTAAATCACCTAAACCGCTTATCCCGCTGAAAGTTCCTGCGTTAGCTCCCATGACATGGCCGAGCCTGGAGATTTCAGTCAAGCCGCGTGACAAAATAGCCGCCTTTGTGTTAGTCCCGAATTTAAGCCCATCTGAGATCCCGCAGGCTATTGCGATGATATTTTTAAGGCTTCCGCCCAACTCAACCCCAAGCACATCGCTATTAGTATAAATCCTGAATCTCTCAGTCATAAAGATATATTGAAGGAGCTTTCTGACCTTTTCATCATGCGAAGCCACCACTGCCGTGGTAGGGACCCCATTTGCCACCTCATGGGCAATGGTCGGCCCTGAGAGAACGGCAAACTTTACTCCGCCGAGCTCTTCATGAATGACTTCCGACATTCTTTTTAAAGACCGTATTTCAATCCCTTTGGTGACACTCAAATAAATGGCATCCCGAGGATAATCATATTCTTTTAATTTCTGCAGGACTTCGCGCATATGCTGCGAAGGCACGGCAAAAACCAAGAGCTGCTTTCCGCAAGAGGCCTCGCTCAACTCGCTAGTAATCTTTATATCTTTAGGGATCTTTATACCCGGCAAAAATCTTGAATTCACCCTTTTCTTATCCAAATAGGAAACGTAATCGCTAAAGGCCCCCCAAAGGCTTACATCAAAACCTTTTTGCTTAAGTAAAATAGCAAGCGTAGTGCCCCAGCCGCCATCGCCGATAACTGAAATATTAAGTTTTTCCACTTTTTAATTGCTTCTCCAGAAAGTACTCTTTTGAATAAATAAAAGTAGAGTTTTTCTCCTCGCGGGTAAGAAACTGGATACCAATATCATAGCGCCCGTCATCCTTAAGTTCTACCCTGACTACTTTACCGATGATACCGTTCTGATACACAAGAGCTCTTTTTTCAAGCACTGAACAGAAACTCAAGGCATTCCGGTCAAAACCAAGCCACAGAATATCATTCTTCCTCACCTTCTCTCCCACAGAGCAAAGCAGACCTGATTTGCTTATATTCACGGTATAGCCCTCAAGGATCTTGGCTACGGTTTCTTTTTTACAGACTTTGCAAGAAAGAGGGGCTGAATAATCGAGCCTTACAAATTCCCTGCGTTCAGGACCTTTATATTTTTGTCTTTTCATTCTATTTTCAGGTTGTTTTTATTTGTCCTTAATTTTGCCAGGTCCCATGCATAATCATAAAGATGCAGACCCTTACTTGCCGCGATGATCTCTCCGTCCCCTACTCCGATCTCTTCAGCCATATATTGTTTGACCAATTGAAGGCCTCCAAGATTAGAAGGAAACCCTCCCCATAGATCCCAAGAACGAAAATACAAAATAAAATGCAGCTTTCCATAGCGGACTCTTGTATCTATTATCCTAAGGCATGGGGGATCAACCAGTTTTATATCCGAAGGCATGCCGATCTCCATTGTCGCCTGATTCGTGCCGAAACCTTTTTCCTTATATAGTTTGATCACCTCTTCGACCTGATTCACATCTAAGGGCATCTCTTTTACCATCTCCTTGCCTTCCACATTCTGCCTTACTTTCACCCGCGGGTCTACCAGCCTCTCCCCGTAAGTGTAATCTTCTGTCTCGGTCTTAGCCCCGGTCAAAAGATAACTTAGATAACCTTGAATATAATCCATATCCGTCGGAGCCGGAATACTCATCCCCTCCGGGATTATCGGGATGATCTGATGGGATGGTTTTTTCACCCGAATAGTGACAAAATCAAATTCGAGGCGTTTTTGCCCCTCATAACTACCCTTTGTTATCTTATAAACATGCCCCTTCTCCAGTATCGCTGATAAACACTGGAACCAGGCATCATCCAAATCAAAAGCGTCAATATGGACAGGCTGCAGAAATTCTTTAGTCATACAATACCCCTTAGATAAGTTAACCTGATCTTTTCTTAGATTCGATAAATAATTTAATACTGGCTATGATCTGAGAAACAGGGATGCTCTTTCCTATATACCCGGAGCAGCCGTCTTCCATGCATTTATCGATCATCTTCTGGTCATAGCCGATAGCGGTAAGTAAAATAACAATTAAATCGGGTTTGGTTTCTCTTAACTTTTTCAAAACCTCTAGCCCGGACATACCTGACATTACCACATCCAGAAGCACCGCATCAAAATCTTCTTTTTTGACGAGCTCTAATGCCTCTTCCCCGGAAGCCGCAGTTTTTACAAAGTAACCCTCTCTTATCAGGATGTTGCCCAAAAAATCCCTGGCATCTTTTTCGTCGTCAACAATTAATAATTTATTCGACATCTTAACGCTCCTTTTTGCGGCCCCTGCCCACTTTTTTTTAAAAGCGGGAGACGGGGTTCGAACCCGCGACGACTTGCTTGGAAGGCAAGTGTTCTACCACTGAACTACTCCCGCAGAGCCCTGGTCTAGTTAGTTTCTTTTGCTAACTTGTAGGCGTCGAATGCAAACGCAGCAGAATACAAGATTCCGGAAAGAGAGATCCAAAAGTCTCTGAATAAATAAACAGAGGCAGGTTGAGACTTTAACACCCACACGCAGGTAGAGATCTGCGCCAGCATCAGCAATAAACCGAATGCCTTTCTCTTGCCGATATAAATATAACCCAGTCCGTTAACAAGTATATTTAAGACAGCTGCCAACCATGGGATCTTTTTCTTAGGCATATGCCGCCTCTTTCTGAACACTACACTCACTGCAGTACTGGAAAATTTAAATGGGCAGGAGAGGATTCGAACCTCTGAAGCACTAGTGCAACAGATTTCAAGTGCCCTCAAGTTACCTTGAGGCTTGGACTATCTCATCACCATAGCTTTTAGCTTTAGGCGGTAGGCGCTTAGTCTCTGCACCTTCCCTGAAATGACTCAGGGCTTGGCTCAGGATTCCCCTCGACAAAACTTGCCAAGGGATCCCCTGAATTCACCTACTTTTCCATCCTGCTTTTCAGCGGGACGCTGCGTTTACACAGTCTGCCCCCTTTGGCCACTTGGGTACCTGCCCATTAAATATCAAAATGTATATTTGTCACAAGTTACAAAACACAAGGCACAAGATCGATACGTGCAACATTTAAACATGTGACTTTAGAAAAGCCGGTGGGAGAACCCCTCGACTTTTGTTTGAATGTCAAAATTAGCCGGCGAGAGGAATCGAACCCCCGACCCATTGTTTACAAAACAATTGCTCTACCAACTGAGCTACGCCGGCGTTAAATACTCTTTTTAATTGCCTGTGGGATTTTAGCAATAATATCGGAGGCAATCAAGGAAATTTGCGTCTTCTCTCTTGCCGCTATATCTCCGGCTAAACCATGCAGGTAAGCTGCGTATTTGGCTGCGCAAAACGCATCTAAACCCTGCCCCAAAAACGCTGCGATTATGCCGGTCAAAACATCTCCGCTTCCTGCTGTACTCATCCCGGGATTACCGGTCTTATTCAAATATAATCTTCCGTCGGCAGCAGCGACTACCGTGCCTTTACCTTTAAGAACAATTGTTACATTATAATGAACCGCAAAGCTTTTAGCAACCTTTTTTCTTTTCTTCTGTAGCTCTTTTACGCTGATACCCAAAAGCCTTGCCATCTCACCAGGATGCGGAGTAAATATTTTAACCTGTGAGTTGCCTGCCCTTTTTAGATGCCCCACTAGCGCATTAAGCCCATCCGCATCAATAACCATGGGCTTATTTATTCCATAAACAATCTTACGCGCTAATCCTCGCGTAGATTTTTCCTGCCCTAAGCCGGGCCCTACGACTACCACATCGATATCTTTTGAAAAATCTTTTATTTTCTTATAACCGGATAGGCTTAGAGCGCCTTCGGAAGTCTCTGGTAAAGGCAAGGTCATGACTTCTTTAGGCTTTATTTTTATTAGAGCGCTATTGATCCCCTTGGGGATCCCAAGCGTAACCAGGCCTGCGCCTGAACGCAATGCGCCCTCTGCGCATAAAGCAGCTGCCCCTGAAAAACGTGATGAGCCGGCAAGAATAAAAATACTGCCAAAATCCCCCTTGTGGCTATCGGCCCTTCTTCGTGACAATCGCGTTGGCAACCGCATAATTTTTTACGTGAGAAATAGATATTAACGCACAGATCTTCTTGTGTTTTGCCTTTAGGATCTCGCAAAGAGGCTTTCCGCTGGCATCGTTTACTATCTGGACTTCCTTCCAATTCAATTCCGGATCTCCTATTGCCTTAAATATAGCTTCCTTGGCCGCGAACCTGCCGGCTAGATGCTGATAGAAACTACCTCTTTTCTTCGCGTTCTCTAATTCCTGGACGGTAAAGACCCTATTTAAAAAGGCATCGCCCCATCTTTCTACTGCTTTTTCTAAACGCCTCACTTCGGTAATATCAACGCCTGTGCCTATAATCATGGTTTATATAGCCCTAGCCAATCAAGGCCTTCATCTCCTGCACGGCATGTTCTAAACCCACCAATACCGCACGACAGACAATAGAATACCCTATATTAAGTTCTTGGATCCCTTTTAATTTCGCTACCCTCGCCACATTACTGTAATTAAGCCCATGCCCGACGCAAACGATAAGACGTTTACTTTTAGCGTAGCTGACCGCGGATTTTAATTCCTGAAAATACTTCTCTTGTTCTTCCTGGCTTTTCGCGTCTGCGTATCTACCGGTGTGCAATTCGACTATTTTTGCGCCGATTTTTTTTGCGGCATCGATCTGTTTTTTATCGGGGTCTATAAACAGACTTACTTTGATTCCATGCCTGCCCAACTTCTCTAGAGCAGTTTTGATCTTCTTGAAATTCTTAAAAACATTAAGGCCGCCTTCAGTAGTCAACTCCTGCCTCTTCTCCGGGACAAGAGTCGATTGGTCAGGCTTAAGCTTGCAGGCAATATCCACTATCTCCGAAGCAATGGACATCTCCATATTCAATCTTGTTTTTACTGTCTGCCTCAAAGCATGCAGGTCACTGTCTTGTATGTGCCTTCGGTCCTCGCGCAAATGTACCACAATGCTATCTGCTCCTGCAGACTCGCAAATAAAAGCCGCGAAAACAGGCTCGGGATCAATCCCCTTTCGGGCCTGGCGCAGCGTGGCAACATGATCGATGTTTACACCAAGCTTTGGCATATCAGTAATTAAACCTGTTGAGCTCTTCCCTGATATAAAACCAAACCATTACCGCAAGGATTAACGCGATCAACTTAAGCCAAGGGTGATACGTAAACCAATGCATTGCCCTGTCTTTTAAACTTATTTTTTTACTCATTTTCTTTCCTGATCAAAAGCCTATCTTTTACTTTAGCCAGCAAATCCTCTATACTAAGATCCTTATACAATCTTCCACGATAAACAAGAGAGAAATCCTGCCTTTCCTCCGAAACAACTATAATAACTGCATCGGTCTCATCACTTAAACCCAACGCCGCGCGATGCCTTGTCCCGAAAAGCCTGTTTAAATCCTTGTTTTGCGTCAGCGGAAAAAGGCATCCTGCTGCGGAGATCCTGCCGCGCTGAATGATCAAGCCTCCGTCGTGAAGCGGATTATTCGGAGTAAAAATCGCCTCCATTAGGTCGCTTGATATTCTGCCATCCACGACCTCGCCTGTCTCTTTGTAAGAATTAAGAGGTACGTTTTTCTCAATAGCAATGATTGCCCCGAACTTATTGCGGGAGATATTCTCCAGGAATTTAGCGATCTCCTTAAGTATAGAATCTATCTCTTCCTCGCCTAAAGTGACGCTAAACAAATGACGCTGCCCGATGTGCGCAAGCCCCTGCCTGATCTCTGGCTGAAAGATTATAAGGATCGCGATGACCGAGATCCCGAACAATTTAGTAAGCAGCCAGTCAAGCGCCTGTAACCCAAGCCTCTGAAAAACAAAAAAGGCCACCAAAAGGATGACTATGCCGCGCACAACCTGCACAGCGCGCGTGCCCTCGAAGAAGAGTATAACGTGATAAATGACAAACCAAAGTATCACTATCTCAACTAACGGTTTCCAATAAGATAATAGGCTTATATGCATCATACTTAATCAGCGTTTACGGCGTCGAATATTTTCACAGCCTGCTTTACCGCTTTGACATCATGGACTCGAAGTATCTTTGCGCCGTTTTTTACAGCTAGAATACAGCTAGCTACCGTCCCAAACACCCTCTGGTCTGGGCTGACATTCAGGATCTTTCCGATAAAAGATTTTCTTGAGACCCCGGCCAATATAGGCTTACCAAGGATCTTTAACTGTTCTAAGTTCTTTAATATATTTAAATTGTGCCCTAATGTTTTACCAAACCCTACTCCGGGATCAATGATTATTTTATTGCCGTCTACCCCCGCATCAATTGCGCGTTTTATTGCTAAACTTAAATAATCAATAATATCATCCACCACACAATCATAACGCGGATTATTTTGCATTGTGCGGGGAGTGCCCTGCATATGCATAATAACCACCGCGGCATTAAATCTGGCTGCTGCCTTTGCCATCAAAGGATTCCTTAAGCCTGTTATATCGTTTACTATCATAGCGCCGTTATCCAGCGCGGCCTTAGCAACTTCCGGCTTAGAGGTATCTATGGAAATAGGAACTTTTATTTTCTTAACAAGCAATTTTATAACAGGGATTGTCCGCGCCAACTCCTCTTTTAGAGGTACCGGCCTTGCCCCCGGCCTGCTCGATTGCCCGCCGACATCAATGATGTCAGCGCCATCCCTGACCAGCTGCTGTGCAAAATCAACAATTTCACTTGTGACCTGCCTGCACCTTAGGGTCCTGTAAACCCCATCCCCGCTAAAAGAATCCGGCGTAAGGTTTAAAATCCCCATTATATGGATGCGCTTACCCAGATAAATCTTAGCACCGCCAACCTCTAAAACAAAGTCATTTTTTTGGTAATTCTTTATGGCTTGAGATAGATCATCTCCGAGCAGATCCAGACCAAAAGGCTGTCTCTTTAATTTCTGGCTCAAGCGGCTCAATTGGGCAAGGCTTCCCATTAAAAGGCAATCAGTTTTTTTTACCTTGCCTGTCAAGGAACCTCTAGCCACAGCCGCATCGGCTCCGAGAGAAAGCATTTCCTGTTTTAAGATATTTGCGCTTATATTCGAAAGGGAATCTAGCTTTATAAGGAACCCTTGGGCCTTAGGTGCCATGATGCGTATGCCATAGGTATTGACCCCTACCTGCTGCATCAAGAGCTTTAGTTCCCGCGGTTTGACTTCCTGAAAAATGCGGATCATTTAAACCTTTAAGCAACGTCTTTTTTTTCTATCCCGACCAAATGCTTTACCTCTTCTCCGTTCATCACTTCTTTTTCTAAAAGTTTACTAGAGAGGGTCTTTAATTTATCGAGGTTTTCCTGTAATATTCTTCTTGCCGACATGTAAGCCTCATCTACAATCTTTTTTACCTCTTCGTCAATGATATGCGCCGTCTCGTCGCTGTAGTTTTTTTCCTCCATGATATCACGCCCCAGGAAAACAAGCCCCTCTCTGCGGCCCAGGGTTATATGGCCTAGTTTTTCGGACATGCCAAACTGCATCACCATGCGCCTGGCCATTTGGGTCGCCATTTCAAGATCGTTCTGTGCGCCGGTAGTGACTTCATTTAGATTTAGCTCCTCCGAAGCCCTGCCCCCAAGCATCATCGTGATCTCTGAGATCAGCTCCCTTTTAGTCCAATAATGCCTATCTTCAAGCGGAGGAGTAAAGGTATAGCCTCCGGCCAGCCCGCGCGGGATTATGGAAACTTTTTTCAGCGGGTTTACTTCCGGCAGCAGCAAAGATAACAAAGCATGCCCTGATTCATGAAGAGAGGTGATCTCCTTTTCCTTTTTAGACATGATGTGGCTCTTCTTTTCCGGCCCCATCAACACCCTCTCAACTGACTTTTCAAAATCGGACATCTCCACTGTTTCTTTGTTATGCCTTGCGGCAAGAAGAGCTGCCTCGTTACAAAGATTAGCTATATCAGCCCCGGAAAAACCGGGAGTCTGACTTGCAAGAGACTTTAAATCCACTCCGGGATCAAGCTTGATATTGCGGACATGGACCTTAAGGATCTCTTCTCTTCCCCTGATATCCGGTAGGTTAACTATGATATTCCTGTCAAATCTACCCGGGCGCAAAAGCGCAGGATCCAAAGTGTCAGGACGATTTGTCGCCGCGATGAGAATAAGTCCTTGCGAAGTATCAAATCCATCCATCTCCACAAGAAGCGCATTTAATGTCTGCTCGCGCTCATCATGCCCTCCGCCTATACCCGAAAAACGAAGCCGGCCCACCGCATCTATCTCATCGATAAAGATAATAGCGCCTTTACCGGAGACCTTAGCCGCGCGCCTTCCCTGCTCAAATAAATCGCGCACACGGCTGGCTCCAACACCCACAAACATCTCTACAAAGTCCGAACCGGAAATGCTAAAAAACGGCACACCGGCTTCCCCTGCGACTGCGCGAGCGATCAAAGTCTTTCCGCAACCGGGGGGACCGACTAATAAAACCCCCTTGGGGATTCTTCCTCCCAGTTTCTGAAACTTCTTAGGGTCTTTAAGAAACTCGATCACTTCTTTTAATTCTTCTTTTGCCTCATCGACTCCGGCAACATCAGCGAAGGTCGCCCTCTCGTTATCTTTTTCGCTGTGGATCTTTGGCCTGACTTTTCCAAAGCTCATAACCCTGTTTCCAAGCTGTTCGCCGCGCGCGGCCATAAACCACCAGAAAAGTATCAACAACAAAATGGGGCCAAGATTAAAAATAAGCGCGCTCCAGAATGTGCGCGGAGGTTTTACGTTAAAATATTTCAGATTCTGGCGCATCAAAATAAGAAGCTGCTCGTCTTTTTCAGGGATATTGACATAAAACTTGCTGTTATCCGAAAGCTCCCCCTCAAGCCGGTTCTCCACATTTACTACCGAAACGGATTTGATTTTATCGGGGGAATCCTTTAGTAGATTGTAAAAATCACTATAGGCGAGTTCCCGAGGTATACCAGTAGAGATGGTATTAAGGTAATTTACTACCATAATAAAGATAAAAAAACCTATGATCCACCCGAGCGGTAAACGCTTAAATGCATTGCTTTTCTTGGGGTTCGGAATATTATTTGCCATTTCGCACCTTTCTTTTTAGAAAATTATTATAATATCAATTGGAGACAAAATCAAGCATTATCGAGAATTTCTGAGGTAGAAAACGAGGAGGTTTTTCTTCTTTTTGACTGAAACCCGCTTAGGCAGGTCAACAACTGAATTAACGGGGCGGTGAGCTATCAGATCTTCGATTTCTATAATATGGCGGAAATCAATGCTGCGAGTATCGCTCTTTAACCTTGCGATCGCTTGCCTAAAGATCAATCTTTGTATAGAGGGATGGATTTTTCTTAATTTATCCAGATCCAGCCTATTGCCAAGACGACTTGCCGTCCTATCAACTACTAGCGACAAATAATCATAATCAACACCCAGGCTCTGCGCCATATTAGTAAGCACTTCCCTGATATTCTTATTATATTCTTTTTCTAAATATGGCAGCAGCTTATGCCTGATCTTATTCCTTAAGAAGACCTCTTCTGAATTTGTTGCATCAATAATAGGTTTGATTCTTTTGCGTCTCAAAAAAGAATCGATCTCCTTTCTTCTTATTTCGATTAAAGGCCGGATGATTTCAAAATGGCCAAACCTCCTCTTTGGGATAATACCGGCCAAGCCATACATTCCCGCCCCCCTTAAGATACGCATCAACACAGTCTCGGCTTGATCATCAAGATTGTGGCCTAAGGCGATCTTATTGGCATCAAGCTCTTTAGCGAGCCGGAACAAAAAGCCGAATCTGGCATTGCGCGCGATCTCCTCAAGGGAGCCTTTCTTGCCGATTTTATTTATGTCGATCCGCGTAAAAGTCGCAGCAATACCCAGCGATCTTGCCTCCCTCTCAACTAATGCTCTATCTTTGAATGATTCCTTTCTCAACATATGATCAACGTGGGCGATATGCAGGTTCAACCTGAATTCTTTTTCTAATGCCTTGAGCAAATAAAGCAAAGCAAGCGAATCCGGGCCACCGGAGACCCCCACAACTAACCTATCGCCTTTCTTTAGAAGATCATATTTTCTGATCGTCAGCCGTAGCTTATCTAAAATCATAACTTGATCCTGGTCCTCCAATACCACTTTGGAAACTGAATAGTAAAGAAAATCAACGCTATCATTGTCGGCCAGCCAGTCAGCATATCGATTCCTGCGACAAATTTCACATTACTTAGTTTCAATAATGCCAGTATGACAGCTGTGGCAAAATAGACTATACCCCAAGCCGCGGTAACTATCCGCCATGCCTTTGAGTAATAAGGGCTTTTACGGATCTCTTCCGGGATATTGGCTCCCGAGGCTTCAGCAAAGACCTGTATCAACGAGCGGCGGAAAAAACAAGAAATAAGAAACACAACCCCGTAAAACAGGTTGTCAAGAGACATCACATATAGATATAAAATAGGGTTATTCTTGGCAATCACGATTATCACCCTCGCCAGGATCATTAATACGGCTATAACAGCGAACACGTTGATCTTGCGGCCTTGCCGGTAACCGGCCAAGAAGACAATCAGGCACCAAAAGAATGCGAGCGATCCTCCGACGAACGTAAGGTTACGGCTGATACCGATAAATAAGATTACTTTCGGAACCACGAAACCTAAAAATAAATCCTTCCAAGGAAAATTTTTCTTAAAATCATTCCAAACAGATTGCTTTTCAGCAGGCGACTGTTTTTCTGTTTGAATACCCATATAACAGCCTCTCTTTCATTATTAACAAAAAGGCGCTAGATTAAATACTAGCGCCTTTGATGATATTAGGCTTCTAATCTTTATTTCTTGCTTCTACGCCGTCTTTTTTATTTTCCCTTGAAACTAAGATTTGATCTTTGTCTTTTTGCTTGATTACAAACCAATATATTAGCGCGCCCAATATCTGAAGAAGGCAGATCACTATGATCCAAATGACCTTATCATTCGGGTTCGCAAACTCCCTCTTTGCGCAATCAATGATCATCTTGATCCAGAATATGAATAATAAAATCCCCAGGATCCAAAAAGATGCGATCGCTATAATACCGAGCGTAGCCATTATAACGGACAACATAAATACTCCTTGTTCACAGAGATTTGGTGGCGGCGACTGGCCCTGCTTTGCAGGACTGGATTTCCAGCCGCACTGATTTTACTTGTTAGTGGCGCAGTCCCTTGCGCGGAAAGTCCGCGCAAGGGAAAACTTCCCGTTAAATTGGTGGCGGCGACTGGATTTAAACCAGTGGCCGATCGGGTATGAGCCGAGTGCTCTATCAGGCTGAGCTACGCCGCCAAAAATTTATTTAATAAAGAACGCCACGACTATCAAGCCCAGGCCGATCAAAAGCCTGATGAACCTGCAAGAATCAGAAAGCCTTGAATGCCCAAGGGAACGCAGCTCAATTGAGATCAATCCGTCAAATATATTCCATATACCGGCAGCTATTAGGAAGATCCTGATCATTAGATCACCCTCCTTATGAATAATATAAACGCCACTGCAACAGCATTTAAGCAAGCGATTATAACCACCGCCGCGGCAATATCTTTTACAAGTTTTATCTTTGTATGGTGCTCTAATGATATTATATCCATAAGCATCTCGATGGCGGTATTAAAGATCTCCGCCATGAATACTACGGTAATAGTGATACAAAGTGAGACCATCTCAAGCGCGCCCAACCTAAACAACAAGCCAAGAAAAAAAGCAATTATACCCAGAATAAAGATTACGCGCATGTTGCGATGAGTCACCAAAAGATGCCTGACCCCCCTGGTGGCGATTGTAAGGCTATGCAAGAAATTCCTGGACTTAAAGTGATGCGCCTCGTGATGCTGCTCCATATCCCCTCCTGACCTATTTCTTCCTATATGCTTCCAAGAATGAATCACAATAGATATTCTTGTTTAAGATAAGTTCTGTAGTAATAGCCGAATCAATCAAATCCTTATCCAATGGATCAAGGATCGCGGCATCTAAACCGTTTCCTAAGGCCATAGCAAGAAAATTCCTATTGATGAGGCTGCGCGAAGTGCTGCCTTGAGAGACATTACTTAAACCTACGACCGTCTTTGGGCTTGGTTCGGAAATGACCTTAAATTCACGGATCGCCTCCAGAATATCTTTCTCTTGAGCCTGCGCGACTTTGACAGGCATGGCTATAGGATCAAGATATAAATCCTCCGTAGAAAATCCCATATCAACGCAAGCAGAGACAATCATCGCCGCTAATTCAAGGCGCTGGTCTTTATTCTGCGGTATTCCTTTTGAACTTATTGTCAGGGCTATAAGTTTTGCGTTATACTGTTTTGCCAAAGGGATGAGCTTCTCCAGTTTTTCCGGGTCCGCGGTAGTAGAATTGATAATAACCTTATTTTTTATGACTTTCAAACCTGACTCAATCACCTGCGGCTTACTTGAATCTAAGCAGATCGTCTTGTCCGTGACTTCCTGGATCGCTTCCACAAGCCATTGGATATCCGAAACCGGCTGTTTAGAAGCCGGGCCGCAATTGACATCCAGAGCACCTGCCCCTGCATTTATCTGCTCCAAGGCACATTTCTGAATCACTGCTTTATTTTTTTCTTTTATGGCATTGCCGATATTTTGATACATGCCATTGATCAATTCACCTATAATAAACAATCGATCCTCCCGCTATCCCTTAAGCGCCCTTCCAAAGATTCTCTATATAGCCATTGACTTTCTCTATTGCCTTTGGGTGGCGCATTACCAAAAGATCGGCTCCTGCCTGAATCAAGGCGGTAGCAGTAAGCATCTCCCAAATTATACCGCGCTCTGCTTCTTGTCCCCAGTCAGGAAACTCCCGTACGCTGACCTTTGCCTCTTTTGCGCGCCATGCTTCATGCCCGGCAAAACATATAAAGGGGCTTGCAACAGTCTTGTCTCCCGATAAAGCCGCAAGCCTTGCGCGCTCCATGATCGAATACGCGTATTCAAGCCCGTATCCTAATGCGCCTATCGTGGGATTTATCACTATACGCTCAATGGGCAAACCCATGTCAGAGATCAAAATATTTAACTGTTTGGCAATATTAATATCGATCGGAGACTCTGCGATTATGCTGTGGCCGTCGGCAGAAACAGCACCGACAAGCGTTTTATAATTATCCTGCACAGCGCTTCCTATTAAACAACGCTCTCCCTTAGCCGCTTCCGAAACAGCAGGTAACACCTGATTATCTTTGGCGTCGTCACCGGAGCCTATAATGACCAAAGGTACGTCAACTTTCTTTAAAAGCGCCGAGATAAACTTTGCCTCTTCATCAGGAGTCTTGTCTCCGGAGTCAGGATGCGCGCCCATCAGCCTTACGCACAGAATCTTTGCCTTGTAAGTCTTTACGCATTTCTCTGCCCAGGCAAAAGGATCGCTCAAAACATCACTGTAGGGCCTGACTAATTCTTGCGGCCAGTCATCGGGGGCGACATCGAAAACTTCAAAGGCAATAACCGGCTTATTAGGAATCGCGCCTTCCTTAAACAGGCAGGGCAAAGACTGTTCCCCTCCGATTTTTATTACCTGCGAACGGCTGCCCCCCTCTTCTTTAAGCGCGCCGATATTTACCGTTGAAATCGCTCCTGACCATTTATCCTGAATTAATTGCGTTGCCATATTCTTTCTCCGATCTTACGTAGCGCCGATAAACTCGCTGTCTTTTCATTTAAATCCATCAATGAATTGCCGTTTAAACTTATTTTCTCAATGTCCATATCATAAGGTACGCTTCCCAGATAATCAAGTTTTAAATCATCGATCCTTTGCTTTTCTATATTTTCTTGGGAAGAATTTATCACCAAAAGCTCTTTTTTGACGTTTATCTTTAATTCCTTGATAAGTTCCCTTATCCTCTTTGCGGCCTTAAGCCCGACAGCACTTGCATTTGAGACTACGACAAAGGCATCTGCCGAGCGCGTAGTGCGGCGCGATAAATGCTCTAAACCGGCCTCATTATCTATGACCACGTAATCATAGTCTTTGATAAGTTTCCCCATTACATTGCGCAGGGCATTATTCACATAGCAGTAACAACCCGGGCCCTCCGGCCTGCCCATAGTAAGCACATCAAAACCTTCCCCCTCGACAATAGCAGTCTGCACCTGGTATTCAATAAAATGATCCTTACCCATATCAACAGGAACTTTCTCCGGATGAGTTGAAATTTCATCCAGGATCTCTCCGATGGTAGATTTTTGCTTGAGCCCTAATACTTCCCCGAGATTGCTATTCGGATCGGCATCTATAGCCAAGACGGAACCAAGCTTTTTCTCTTTGATCAACCTGACGATAAGCGCGGCAATAGTAGTCTTTCCCGTGCCCCCTTTGCCTGCCATTGCGATTACGTAACCCATATTATTTTACCTTAATACTCGGGAATTTGGACAAGTCCGTATGCGGAAAAAACAGCGCCGCCATATATTCATCCAT
>JAHJJA010000036.1 GCA_018822885.1 Candidatus Omnitrophota bacterium | reverse complement strand
CATAGCGTTCATTGTAAAATCCCTGCGAAAAAGGTCATCCTTAAGGGTCCCGCTTGAGACGACAGGAAGACAAGCGGGCTTAGGATAAAACTCTTTTCTTGCCGTAGCCACATCTAATTTTATATGCGGCTTGATCAAAACAGTGGCAGTACCAAATCTTCTGTGCCTTATGAGTTTAACCTTTAATTCTCCGGAGAGCTCTTCGGCAAACCTTATCCCGTCGTTTTCAACGACAATATCGAGGTCCAGGTTCTTAACATTCAGAATCAAATCGCGCACAAACCCTCCGACCAAATAGGCAGAGACATTCTCAGAGTCGGCTAATCTTCCGGCTAGTTTGATCAGCTCTTGGATTTCCTCCGGTAATTTCTTGATATACTCTTTCATTTTATGGCCTTGGATGAAATTGTCTATGGACCGCTTTTAACCTTTCCTTATTAATATGCGTATAGATCTGCGTTGTGGAAATATTTGCGTGCCCAAGCATCTCCTGCACAGAGCGTAAGTCAGCTCCCCGTTCCAATAGATGCGTGGCAAAAGAGTGCCGCAACAAATGCGGCTTTAAGGGCTTTTTAATTTTTGCCTCTAAGGCATACTTCTTGACCAGCTTCCAGAATGACTGCCGGGAGATCTTTTTACCGAAACGGCTGACAAACAAAAACTCACACTCTTTATTCTTTAAGAAATGCGCGCGACTGACATCAAGATACCTTTTTATGCTTTCAACCGCCTTCCTGCCAAGCGGCACGACACGCTCCTTGTTTCCTTTACCGATACAGCGCAAGAAACCGATATCCAGATTGACATTAGCGGCTTTAAGGTTAACTGCCTCTGAAACGCGCATACCTGATGCGTATAAGGTTTCCAATATAGCCCTGTCTCTTATGCCCTGCTTACTCCTTAAGTTAGGCTGGGCCAAAAGAGATTCTATTTCATTTATTGAAAGTGTCTCGGGAATCTTTTTCCAAAGTTTAGGAGAATCAATCAGATCAGTAGGATCGCTTTTAAGAATCCTCTCTCTGGCCAAAAAACGGTGAAACATCCGTATGGCGGCAAGCCTGCGGGCAATGGAATTAGCTGCGATCCCCTTCTGCTTCTGATCCATCATAAAATTTACGATATCGTTTCTTACCGCTTTTGATAAAACGCCGATATTCTTCGACGTCAGAAAATCGATATAATAATTCAAATCCTCGCGGTAGGCTATGATCGTATTGTTGGACAGGCCGCGCTCAACCGAAAGATAATCAAGAAAACTATCGATAAATTCTTTCATTTATAAATAAGGATTACTTACCTTCTCTTGGCCTATGGTCGAAGATGGCCCATGCCCGGGATAGATAACCGTCTCATCGGCAAGCGTAAGCAATTTCTCTCTAATGAATTTGATCAATTCCTCTGCGTTACCGCCGGCTAAATCAGACCTGCCGATACCCTGACAAAATAATGCGTCTCCTGTAAAAACTATCTTATTTGAAGGCTTTTGCATAATAAGCGCTATCCCCCCGGGAGTATGTCCGGGAATATGCATGACTTTTAACTTTATATCCTCTATTCCGATAGACTCGCCATCTTCCAATTCAATAATCTTAGCATCGACCTGATAAGGCACAGAAAATAAACCCGAGAGATTAAGATTTGCGTCTTTAAGAAAACACACGTCATCTTTATGTATGTAGACCGGCACGCCGAATTTATCGTCGCTGCCTATATGATCATAGTGGCCGTGCGTATTTACCACAAACTCGGGAGTAAGTCCATATTTATCCAAAACCTGCTTGATCTTACGCACCTCTGCTCCCGGGTCAATGATTATAGCTTTGGAACCCTTGGCGTTTGCCAATACATAACAATTGACCTGCATCGGCCCTACGCAAATAGTTTCTAAGATCATGCCATCTCTCCTTTGATATTGCCGTAGGAGAAATACCTTTGAATATGCATTTTCAAATACTCTGCAGTAGTCCGATTACGATCAATATTATTGCCGTAGGGATCATTGGCTATTTGCTCCCTAAGGTCTTTTAATCTGCCTATATATACATCAAGATTATTCTGCCTCTTCACAGATAAAAGCGCTCGCATGCTTAATAGGTTTTTAACCGCCTCATCTGCACAATCAAGCTGTTTTTTAAGGCTCTTACGCTGCAGCAAAGACTCGACCAATTCAGTCTGCCACGACTGCCAGAAAACAAAATATTGCCGGTACTGGTCTTCCTTACTCATGGTATTCTTATACTCCTCTGGCACCAAAACCATCTCCTCGGCCGGTTTTTCTTTCTTCGACTTACGGGTGAATTTACGCACAAATGCCTCGCATCCAACCATATTGACCACCAAAAACACTCCTAAAACCAGACATGCGACTTTCTGACATTGCAATCTTATGACTTTCATTTTATCATCTCCTTGAATGTTTTTTCATCAATAACCTTTACGCCCAGGTTCCTGGCCTTATCTAATTTAGAACCGGCGTTTTCTCCGGAGACAACAAAATCCGTATTCTTACTTACGCTAGAACTTGGGTTTGCTCCGAGAGAACGCGCTAATTCCTCTGACTGTTTGCGGGAAAAACTATTCAATTCACCTGTAAAAACTATATTCTTTCCAAAAAGTGCGCTTTTTTTGATCTCAGGAACTACCTCCTTAAGATTCAATCCGTAACCCTTGAACTCTTTGATCAACTCTTTTGTGGCACCCTGCGAAAAATAATCCGCTACTGATTTTGCCATCACTGAACCGACTTCATATATCTTATCAAAATCTTCAAACCTAGCCTGCATTATATTATCTATTGTCTGGAATCTCCTTGCCAGGACATAGGCCGCCTTTTCTCCTACATGACGTATCCCCAAAGCAAAGAGAAAGCGCGATAGAGGCTGCGTTTTGCTTTTTTGTATAGCATCAAGAAGATTGCCTATCTTTTTTTCCTTAAATAACTCCAGCCTACTCAATTGCTCTACGTTTAACTTATATATATCGGCAAAATTCTTTATCAGTTTTAAACTCACCATCTGCCTGACCACTGCCTCCCCCATACCCTCAATATCCATCGCAGACCTACTGGAAAAATGTAACAGTCCGCGCTCTAATTGAGCGGGGCAAGAAGGATTAATACAGCGATAGGCGACATCCTCCTCTTTTTCCTTTACCACCTTGCCTGAACAGACAGGGCAAGACTTCGGGATGACAAAAGACTTTTTACCTTTTGATTCTACGACTTTGACTACCTTTGGGATTACATCTCCGGCGCGCTCGATCAAAACCGTATCTCCGATCTTAATATTAAGCCGTTTTATCTCATCAAAATTATGCAGGGTTGCATTTTTAATAACCACCCCACTACATTCAACCGGCTCAAGCTCTGCCGTAGGGGTAATGACTCCGGTCCTGCCGACGTTTATATTAATACCCAACACCTTAGTTTTGGCCTGACGGGCGGGAAATTTATAAGCCACTGCCCAGCGCGGGCTCTTCAAGGTAAACCCGAGTTTTTTCTGCTGGATCAGGTTGTTTACTTTTATGACTATGCCGTCTATCTCATAAGTTAATTTTTCCCTTTTTTGCTGCCAAAGATTACAATAATCAATCGCCTCTTCAAGGCCCTTGCAGAGTTTTGAGTGCGTATTACTACGGACACCCCACTCATTTAATTTCTGCAAAAAATCCCATTGCGTAGAAATCACGACTCCTTTTACGTCTCCCATCGAATGCGCGAAAAAACTCAATCGCCTTTTTGCTACTATTGCCGTATCTAAAAGTTTAAGCGAGCCGCTTGCGGCATTGCGCGGGTTAGCAAACAAAACCTCACCGACATCTTCTTTTTCCCGGTTTAAGATCCCAAAATCTTTTTTATCCATATAAACTTCTCCCCGGATCTCGATACTCTCCGGGATATTGCTGCCCATAAGCGCCAAAGGTATAGCGCGTATCGTCTTTAAATTTTGCGTTACATCCTCTCCTGTCTGGCCGTCGCCGCGGGTTGAACCTATCAAAAGCTTTCCTTTTTCGTAAACAAGATTAACGCTTACCCCGTCGATCTTATGCTCAACCACATATTCAACTGAATCGCTTCCGGGCAATCCTTTGTGCACCCGTTCAGCCCAATCTTTTAACTCATCCAAGGAATAAGTATTATCCAAAGAAAGCATCTTCTGCTTATGCCTGACTGTCTTAAAACCCTCTAAGACCCCACCGCTGACACGCACGGTAGGAGAATCATCTGTTTTGTATTCAGGGTGGACAGCTTCCAGCTCTTTAAGCCGGATTATCAAATCATCGTACTGCTTATCAGAGATCTCCGGCTGGCTTAAAACGTAATACCTATAATCATGCCGCCTTAACTTTTGCCTTAAATCCTGGATCTTCTTTTTGATATCTTGCGGCATTTTTACCTTCCCACAAAAAGCCTGCTGCCTAAAAACTGAGGCAGGCCGGCACGGATAATCTTTTTGCTCGCTGTCTTTATATCGTAAGCAACCCTCTTGATACTGACCTCTTTCTTCTCAGTATCAAAAATACAGAAACATGCCCTCGGATCAGCGTCGCGCGGCTGGCCAACACTGCCCGTATTCACGATATATTTACAATCGTCATTAATTTGCGCAAAGGGCTGCTCTGTATAATGCAAAGTCTTATCTTCTGACATAGTAAAGATCCCGGCAATATGGGAATGCCCCACAAAACAGACCTTGGTTTCCATGAGGCCGAAAGTCTCTTTAGCGTAAGTTGTATCGCGCATATAGTCAAAATCCTGAGGATTATTTAAGGTGCCGTGTACTAAACTAAAATCGTTATTTTTATAAACTAATCCCAGCGACTGAAGATAAACCTTACTGCTTTCGCTGATATTATTGGTAGTCCAGGAGAGCGCTTCTCTGGCAAAAGGATTGAAGTACTGCGCTGAAAACAAATTTACCGCTGCCCAATCGTGATTGCCGGCAACGGTAACTTTTGCCAACTCTTTATTCTTCTTGGCGCATTCATCGGGGTCGGCGCCGTAACCTACTACATCTCCGACGCAAAAATACTGATCTATAGCTTCTTTATCGTAGGCCTTAAGAACTGCGTCAAAAGCCTCTAAATTAGCGTGAATATCGGAAAAAATTCCGTAGCGCACTAGAATTCTACCCCGAAATCTTTAAACTCTCCTCTTGCCTCCAGCCATTTTATATCAACCTCGCGGATATAGCGGGAGAAAGAATCGTTAAGCCTATCCAGGAAACTATTTAGGGTTTGCTCTTCTGCCTCAGCAATAACCTCGACTCTTCCGTCATGCAGGTTTTTTACCCATCCGTAAATACCTAACTCATTAGCCAGATCTTCGGCAGTAAAACGAAAACCCACGCCCTGCACCCGGCCGGAGTAATATACATGGATCTGCTTCTTCATAGAATGGTCGGGAAGGGCGGATTTGAACCGCCGACCTCTTGCTCCCGAAGCAAGCGCTCTAGCCAAATCCCGACGCTCGCTTACGCTCGGTCGGGACCCCGACCGCTATGAAATAGCGCGTCGGGGCTGAGCCACAATTAATGGTCGGGAAGGGCGGATTTGAACCGCCGACCTCTTGCTCCCGAAGCAAGCGCTCTAGCCAAACTGAGCCACTTCCCGTATTTTTTGATTTCATTAGTATAACAAAAAAACGCAAGGTTGGCAATGATTTGATGTTGAGTTTCTAGGCTTTTTTAGAGAGAATATCAAACTCGATATTGACCTTATTAGAAGGGCCTTTAAAACTAAGCGTGGTATTTTTTAGCGTATGCGGAATTATATAAACAGTGATGAGATTTGATTGTATCGCCTGAATAGTCAGGCTTATACCGTCAACAGCAATAGAGCCTTTTAGCAAACAGTGCTTTATAAATTCCGGAGGGATTGCAATACCTATACTCAAATTTCCCGCTCTTACACCTTTTCTGCGGATAATACCGACACAATCCACATGGCCTGTTACAAAGTGCCCGGAGACCCTGTCCCCGACTTTCAGGCTGCGCTCCAGGTTTAACTTGTCTAGAATCCTCAAGACTCCGAGATTGCTTACTTTTAAAGTCTCAGGTAAAGCCTCAAAACTCACTGAATCAGCGCTCATCTTTACTGCAGTCAGGCAAACTCCATTTACCGCGACGCTATCCCCTATTTTCAGATCTTCGACGACCTTTTTAGCGGCTATTTCAAAAAGGGCAGTATTTCCCCTTCTTGAAATTTTCCTGACCAACCCCAACTCTTCAACTATCCCGCTAAACATAAATGAGGCCACAACTTATGAAGCAAAGCGAACATAAGTTGTATGGCCGAATATTGCACTAGATATATCCTTCTACCAAAATATCTTCTCCGATACGCCTTAATTTAGGTTCCTTTATTTTTATCGCCTTCTCAACGCGCGAAATACCGCTGCCCATGACCGAACTTATCGCATCTTTTCCGCCGATTATCTTCGGGCTTATAAAAAATATCGCCTTGTCCACTAACTTCTCGTCAAAGAGCGATCCGATCAGCGTCCCTCCTCCTTCGACCAGGACACTTGTGATCTCTAATGCCGCCAGTTTCTTCATAGCGTCCCTAAGATTGATCTGGCCGGATTTTTCTTTTACCTCTAGGATCTTCGCCTTTTGAGCTAACGCCTTCCTGTTTTCAGTTTCCTGGCCGGGCTTTGTAGGTAACGTAACTAATATGACCTTACCGGCACCAGAGAAAATATTCGCATTTTGCGGTAAACTCAATTGGGTATCAATAACCACCTTGAGCGGATGCTTCTTAGAAAACCACGTATTCAGGCGCGGGTCATCCCTTAATACGGTATTGACACCAACCATGATCGCATCAAAATCCTTTCGTATGCTATGGGCAAAAGCGCGCGATTTATCGGAAGTGATCCATTTGGAATCACCTGTCTTTGCGGCTATCTTTCCGTCTAGAGACTGGCCTACTTTTACCACAACAAAAGGCAGCTTTTTAGTGATGTACTTAATAAAACTCTCGTTCATCTTTTTCAATTTATCTTCGAGAAAGCCAGACTCCACCTTGATCTTATTTTGCCTTAGTATCTGAATACCTTTGCCGTTATTTAAGGGGTTCGGGTCAAGCATACCAATAATCACCTGCTTCACTCCGCTTTTAATGATCCTATCCACGCAAGGCGGTGTCCTTCCATAATGGGCGCAAGGCTCAAGCGTCACATAAAGACAAGCCCCCTTTGCCTTTTTGCCGGCTTGATCAAGCGCAATTATCTCGGCATGAGAAAGGCCAGCTTTCTGATGAAATCCTTTACCTACGATCTTGCCGTCTTTTACCACGAGCGCTCCGACCATGGGATTAGGAGAAGTCAAACCTTTTGCCTTAAGCGCTAATTTCATCGCCAAACCCATAAAATACAAACGGTCTCTTTTCATGACAGTCTTTCCTTGGCCTTTTTTAAACTCTCCACTAATTCATAAGGAAGTTTTATTGAGCCGATCTTCACATCCGGCTTTGCGTCGCCATGACAATCTGAACCGCCGGTTACCAATAGTTCGTATTTCTTGGCAATATCCAAATACAAATTGATCATCCCCTGGGAATGCTCGGGGTAAAAGATCTCTAAACCCATGATTCCAAACTCCGCAAATTTAGGGATCAAATCGTCGTTACGAAGGCTATAGGGATGCGCAAGCACAGGTATCCCGCCGGCATTCTTGATCAATTTGACTGCCTCAAGCGGGCTTAAGCGAAAACCTAAGACGTACGCCGGAGATCTATCTCCGATATATTTTTGAAACGCCTCATATATAGAACCTACCAGTTTTTCCTGCAACATGGCCCTGGCAACATGAAGCCTGCCCACTGTCCCCTCCTTAGCAAGGTCAAAGACTGTCTGCGGTTTCAAAATCACTCCAAGTTCTTTAAGTTTAGCAGCGATTTCGTAAATACGCTTAATGCGGGTCTCTTTCAGGATTGCCAACTGCTTTATCAAATTGTTATTCCGGTAATCAATAAGATAACCGAGGATATGTATCTCTAAACCCTCATACTCTGAGGTAAGCTCTATACCGGGCAATACCTCAATCCCCCTTGGCATGCCGATCTCAATACAAGGCTCTAGTCCCGCGACAGTATCATGGTCAACAACAGAGATAGCCGACAAACCGGCTTCTGAAGCGGCCTTTATTAAGCCTGACGGAGTATACGTACCGTCGGAAAAAACGGTGTGCAAATGCAGGTCGGCGAACTTCATTTCCCGTGTTTCTCCAGTTTTACTTTATCAAGAATAGCATTCACAAACTTACCCGCCTCGATCCCGGAATATTTTTTGGCCAGATCCACCGCCTCATTAATAGAAACTTTAGGCGGGATATCTTCCCTGAAAATAAACTCAAAACAGCTCATGCGCAAAACATTTCTATCCACTGCGGCCATGCGCTCAAGTTTCCAATTAGTGGCATAAAGTGTTATCTTATCGTCGATCTCGGTTACATTCTCCGAGGTCCCCTTGACCAGATTAGCGGTAAAAATCTTGACTTCTTCATCGACCTCTTCATCCCGAGAACTCCAAAAATTATCCAAGGCGACATCATGTTTATCATGAGTCATCTCCATTTGATAAAGGACCTGCAAAGCAAATTCGCGCGCCTGTGTACGTTTACGCATGTGATCTTCCCTTTAGATTAAAACTACTTTATCTGCCCCAATAAATTAACCATCTCAATAGCGGAAAGCGCCGCATCCTTACCTTTATTGCCGTCTTTTGTTCCTGCCCTCTCAATTGCCTGTTCAATGGTATCGGCTGTGATAACCCCAAAGATTACCGGTAGACCCGTATCAAGAGATACCTTTGCAACGCCTTTAGAGACTTCCGCAGCGATATAATCAAAGTGCGGAGTGGCTCCGCGGATAACCGTACCCAAACAGACAACCGCGTCAAATGATTTTAATTTGGCGAGTTTTTCCGCGGCAAGAGGGATCTCAAATGCCCCGGGGACCCAAACAACAGTCAGATCTTTATCATCTGCGCCATGCCTTACCAAAGTATCAACGCACCCTGAAACCAGTTCTTTACTGATAAAATCATTGAAACGAGAAACGATAATCCCGAACTTCTTGCCCTTTGCGATCAAATTACCTTCAATCATCTTAGCCATACTTCCTCCTTTTTAATTAACTAAAGAAAATTAATCTATATTCAAATCGTGCCCGAGTTTTTCTTTTTTTGTCTTCAAATAGCGGTAGTTCATCGGATTCGGTTCGATTTCAATAGGGACGCGCTCAACTACCTTTAAACCATACCCTTCAAGCCCCACTATCTTTCTTGGATTATTTGTCAAAAGGCGGATATTTTTCAAGCCCAGATCAGCCAAAATCTGCGCCCCGATCCCGTAATCACGCAAATCAGGTTTATGACCTAATGCCTCATTTGCCTCAACAGTATCCATGCCCTTATCCTGCAAACTGTATGCCTTGATCTTTTCAACCAGGCCTATACCGCGGCCCTCCTGATGCATATAAAGGACAACGCCGCTTTTTTCTCTTTCGATGATCCTCATAGCCGACTCAAGCTGCCTGCCGCAATCACAGCGTAAAGACCCAAAAACATCGCCAGTCAAACACTCGGAGTGCACGCGCACAAGCGCATCCTTGCCCCGGACTTCCCCCATCACCAAAGCCAAATGAACCTGATTATTGATCTTATCTTTATAGAGAATCAACTCATAATTACCCAATTTCGTGGGAAGCGTTGTTTTTACGACCTGTTCAACCAGTTTCTCCGAACGCCTGCGGTATTCAATAAGCTCGGCGATGGAACAAATCTTAAGAGCATGTTTTCTGGAGAATTCTACCAAAGCAGGCAATCTGGCCATTGTACCATCATCATTCATTATTTCGCAAATCACCCCGGCAGGATATAAGCCAGCGAGTTTCATTAAATCGATTGAGGCCTCTGTGTGCCCGGACCTGACCAGTATCCCTCCGCGGCGAGCCTTAAGGGGAAAAATATGCCCCGGCCGGATCAGATCCTCCGCTTTAGATTGAGGCGAGATCAAAACTTCGATTGTGCGAGCGCGGTCATGCGCAGAAATACCAGTTGATATACCCCCGGATGCATCAACAGAGATCATCCACGCTGTTTTAAAAGGATCGTCCTTAGAACCCTGCCTGTTGATATTCATAGGCGCGAGGTCGAGTTCTTTAAGCCTATCCTCTTCCATTGGAACACAGATAAGCCCCCGGCCATGCTTGGCCATAAAATTAATATTCTCCGGCCTGGCAAAAGAAGCAGCCATAACAAGGTCCCCTTCGTTTTCGCGGTCCTCATCATCAACAACAATGACCATTTTACCTTTTTTTAAATCTTCCAAGATCTCTGTAATAGAATTTAACATAGAATAGCTACTACCTTAGTTTCCTGCAATAAAAAACCCGAAGATCTTCTTCGGGCAATAATATAGTAGTCATCTTCTCCCATCTGGACTTTACCATCGGCCCTGGAATCTCACCAGATCTGCTTTCGGCTTTATGCCAAAGCTCGCGGGCTATATCCCCTCTCCAATTTGCGTGAGGATTTACCGCCGGTCAGGAATTCCTGCCTTCGGCAGGCAGGTCACCTTGCCCTGAAGATTATTGTGTTAAGTATAACAGAAAATCTTGTCTTGTCAACATAAATACAAAGGTTTATAATGTAAGCATGAAACAAACTATTATCTCCCAAGCACATAAGCTCCTGCTTAAATCGGGAAAAACCATTGCGGTCGCCGAATCTTGCACTGGAGGCATCCTCTCTTCATTCCTTACCCTGCTTCCCGGCAGCTCAAAATACTTTATTTTAGGAGCGATAACCTACTCTAATAAAACCAAAGAAAATATTTTGGGCATTTCTCCTTCGGTCATAAGTAAGAACGGCGCGGTATCGGCTCCCGTAGCTCAATTAATGGCGCAAAAGGCACGCAGATTAGCCAAAGCCGACTTCGGAATCGGAATAACCGGCATCGCAGGCCCTACCGGCGGTTCTCCTCAAAAACCAGTCGGAACGGTATTTATCGCAATCAGCTCAAATAATAAATCGATCTACAGAAAATTCAAATTCACCGGCACTCGCAGCGCTATAAGAAAAAAAGCAGCGCTAGGGGCTTTAAAATTACTACATGAGAACATTTATCGCGATTGAATTGCCCCAAGAGATCAAGGATTACCTGGCTTGCCTCCAGGAAAAATTAAAGGCAACCGGCGCGGATGTAAAATGGGTCGCGCCACAGAACATCCACCTTACCCTGAAATTCCTCGGAGAGATTGACGATAGCAAATTAGAAAAAATCGTTGGTATAATCGGCGCCGTCTCCGAAGAAAAACCCCGATTTCAAATAAGCATCTCTTCGCTGGGGGCATTCCCCAAGATACAATTTCCCAGGGTCATCTGGGTAGGAGTTGAACAAGGCGACCGGGAAACCAAAGAAATAGCCAAAACCTTAGAAGAAAAATTACAGAAAGCCGGGATCCCTAAAGAAGAAAGAGCGTTCTCCTCACACATAACTATAGGAAGAACCCGCTCCGGATTGAACACAAATAAGCTAGCTCAGGAAATGAATATGCTTGGGAAGGAAATCCAGGTTAAGAATCTGGGATTTAAAGCCGAGAGAATCACTCTTTTTAAGAGTACGCTTACCTCTAAAGGTCCTATCTACGAAATCTTAAAAGAAGCCAGCCTAAAAACTAACTGAAGCACGATATTAGCGTAGATCCCAGCGATAATATCGTCGCTCATAACACCTATGCCCCCTTTTAGGCGCTCGAGCCTACCCACGGGATAGGGCTTCAAGCAATCAAAAAGACGGAACAAGAAAAAACCTATTATTAAGAATTTTATATCATAGGGCAGGAATAAAAATGAGATAAGCATACCGCCTACCTCATCTATGACAATACAGCGCGCGTCTTTTTTATTAAGTATCCTCTCGGAGACGCCGCTTAAGAAGAATCCCAGTAATAAGATTAAGATCGTAACCAGTAAATGTATTCCTGTATTATACCTTAACAAATAATACAGGAATAATCCTGCCAGACTTCCAAATGTACCCGGGATAAACGGCAAAAATCCTAAACCAAAACAACTTGTAATCGATAAGATAACGAAATGGAGGGCCTTCTTAGGCATGCTCTACAACTTGGCTATAATCTTACGGTTATCCCATAAATACGAAAGCCCTGAATAAAGGGTGAGCGCGACCGTAACAAGCATCAAAAAGTAGATCCCCTGACGGAATATTTTCTCCCAAGCAGGATTCCAGGTAAAATAGGTAAGCATTACTTCCTTAAAAACAATAAACCCCAATATAAAAAAGATCAGCCCCATCTGAGAAACAGTCTTATGTTTTCCCGCCTTAGCGGCTGATAAAACCTTTCCTTTATTAAGCGCAAAAAGCCGCAAAGAAGTGATCAATATCTCGCGCGATACGATGATCAAAAACATCCATGCGTCAATAAGCTGCATCTGAACAAAAGCCGCGAATGCCGCTAAAACCAGGATCTTGTCCGCGATGGGATCCATAAGGCGGCCAAAATCCGTGACCATGTTCCTTTTTTGGGCTATAAAGCCGTCGAAGAAATCAGATAACGCCGCAATAATAAAGATCACGAGGCTGGTAACCTTTGCCCATAGCCCGTGGCCAAACAGAAAAAACATAAACACAAAAGTAAGAACTATCCTTAGCATCGTGATCCTGTTTGCTATGTTCATCTTGTCTCCTCCCCTACGAGGTCATATTCTAAAGTATCGGTAATCTTGACTTTTACAAATTCTCCCGGGCTTAAACTTCTTTTTGAACTTACAAAAACAGAACCGTCTACTTCCGGGGCGTCAAACTGGCTCCTGCCAAGATAGCGACCTTCTTCTTTTTCTTCGATCAGCACATCTACGGTCTTACCTAAAAAATGGCTATTAAGCTGCGCTGAAACTTTTTGCTGGCTTGACATCATGGCATTCAAACGCTCTTCTTTGACTTTTTGTGTGATTTGACTTTTAAGATTATATGCCGCAGTCCCTTCTTCACGGGAATAAATAAAGGCTCCTAACCTGTCAAATCGTGCTTCTTGCGTAAAATCCAAAAGCTCCTCAAACTCCTTGTCGGTCTCAGAAGGAAAACCTACGATGACCGAAGTGCGTATTGCTACGCCTGGAATAATCTTTCTTACCCTGCCTATAAGGCTTGCGATCTCTTCTTTTGTCGTGTGCCGGTTCATTAACTTTAAGATCCGGTTATTTATATGTTGAATCGGCAAATCAATATATTTGCAGATCTTTGGCTCTTGGGCGATGATTTTCAAAAGATCGCCTGTTATGCGTTTAGGATAAAGATAAAGCAACCTTATCCATCCTATATCCCCTGCAGCATCGACTATTTTTCTTAAGAGTTCATCCAGTTTAGGAGACTTATACAGATCCAAACCGTAGCCGGTGATATCCTGCCCTATGATATTAAGCTCGGAGATCCTCTGTTCGTTAAATAGCTTTACCTTGCTCAATATAGAATCTTGGTCGAGAGAGGCAAGCTTACCTTTTATCTTAGGGATAATACAATAACTGCAGCTGTTAACGCAACTCTCGCAGATTTTCAAATAAGCGAAATACCCGGGAGTTATCGGGAATCTATTGACTTCATGATCAAGAGCGAGCCTGCCGACAAACGCGTCTATTCCAATAAGCTCCCCGGCCAATTCATCTTTATAGCGCTCAGAGAGGCAGCCATATACTATGATCTTTTTAAGCCTGCCCTCTTTCTTTAGCCGCGCCAGATCCAAGATCACATCGATTGATTCACGCTTGGCGTCATCTATAAAAGCGCAGGTATTTACTATCGCCACATCCGCTTTATCAAGATCTACAATAGAATAACCTTTGCCACTAAGCCTGCCCGTGATACTTTCAGAGTCGACCAGGTTTCTCGGGCAGCCAAGGCTGATTATCCCGATCTTGGCCTTCATCTGCCGATATTCAAACCGTCTTTAGTGATGGTTACGTTCTTTAAAGGCTGGCCTTTTCTTCCCAAATAAGAGAAGATCTGGTCATTGACCTGCAGTTCTACGGCTCCGGCATCGCCCAAAGAAAGCTCTATCCTTTCTTTGGCATTCCAGCTTTCGTACCTTCCTTTTTCAAGCATGCGCTGAAATACTAAACGGCCGTCCGCCTTAAGAGATACCCAGCATTTATCTTTTGCCAGTATCCCCAAATTGATTCCGGAAACAGACTCCTTTTTATCCAAAGGAATGCTTTGGCCGACGGAGCCAGATGCAGTATTAGGAAGAGTGACTGTTGGTTTTTTGGAAGCGGTTTTTACCTTTGGCTGCGCAGGCTTAAACGCTGGAACAGCCGCAGGCTTGGATTTAGCTTGAGTTTTTACAGACCTGGGCTCCTTCATTTTTAAGATAGCTGACGGTTTCTTTGCCCCGGCTGATTGTTTGCGCGCAAAAATAAATCTTCCTAAGAAAAATAATCCGGCCACAGCGACAATCGCGATTACAATAATAAAGATCGGATTAAAAACTTTCTTTGAAGCGATAGACCCTACCTTTAAAGGTGCGTCTCTAAGAAAAGGCGTACCGGCAGGAACAGTTTCTTTCGGCTTCTCCTGCCTAAACACCGGCTGCGCGTTTGCGGATTTGAATTGAGGTTGCGGCTCCTTATACCCGGCAAGGTAATCCTTCTCATCAACCCCGAGCACTTTACAGTAAATCTTTACAAATCCCTTAAGATAAACCGGGTTTATCCCCGTAAGGCTGTCGCCTTCGATCGCCTGAAGAATATTCATGTGCAGCTTGGTCCTTTTCTGAACCTCTTCAAGCGTTAAGCCCTTTTCCATACGGATCTTCTTTAGCCTTGAACCTGCGCTTTCCATTATTGATTCTCCTGAACTTCACCTACTAATCCTTTTTCTAACCAAGCCTTTCTATCAACGAGGATCTTGCGCGGTTTACTGCCCTCAAAAGGCCCAACCATACCCTCTTCTTCCATCATATCTATTATTCTAGCGGCTCGCGTATAACCTAAGCGCATTCTTCTTTGCAGGATAGAAACCGAGGCCTGGTTACTTTCCATGATTATCCTTACCGCCTCTTCATAAAGATCATCTTTTTCTCCCGTGCCAAACTGGGATTTCTGCTGTTCTTTCAAGATCGCATCATCATAAACCGGCTCAGCCTGGGACTTAATAAAATCCACCACCTTCTCGATCTCCTTATCGCTGACCAATGTGCCTTGGATACGAATAAGCTTTGATTCCCCGGGCTTTAAAAAAAGCATATCGCCCTTTCCAAGTAATTTATCTGCTCCGTTCATATCCAGGACCGTACGGGAATCTACTTTTGAGGCCACTTTGAAAGAAATGCGCGCCGGCAAATTCGCCTTTATGACTCCGGTGATTACATCAACAGACGGCCTTTGCGTCGCCAATATAAGATGGATCCCTACTGCGCGGGATAATTGGGCGAGGCGAGTGACTGCATTCTCGATTTGATCGCGCGCCACAGTCATAAGATCAGCAAACTCATCTATGATCACGACTATATAAGGCAACTTCTCTGGTGATTTCTCATTGTATGCCTCGATGTTCCTGGCGGTTATCTTTGACAAAAGTTGATAGCGCTCCTCCATCTCGCTTACTGCCCAAGCAAGGGCTTGAGAAGCCTTTTTTGCGTCGGTGACAACAGGACACAACAAATGAGGCAAGCCGTTAAAAGGCATAAGTTCTACCATTTTCGGGTCTACCATCACAAACTTTAATTGATTAGGGGATGCGCGGTAAAGTAATGACAAGATCACGGAATTCACGCAAACAGTCTTGCCTGAACCGGTAGTCCCGGCAACAAGCATATGCGGCATTTCATCAAGGTCAGCGACTATTGACTGACCGGTAATATCTTTTCCGAGCGCAAGCGAAATCGTTGATTTTGCTTCCTGAAAAGCCTTTGAAGCTAAGACCTCTTTCAGATAGACAAAACTGCTTTGGGTATTAGGAACCTCCACCCCTACCCTTGCCTTGCCCGGAATAGGAGCGATGATCCTCACTGATTGGGCCTTCATAGCAAGCGCAATATCATTGCCCAGGGCCTCAATGCGATTTACTTTTACTCCCGGAGCAGGCTCAAGCTCATAGCGGGTGATCATAGGCCCGCACTCAATATCCGTGACTTTTGCCGAAATACCAAAATCTTCCAGGGTATCCTCTAAGATCCTGGCACTCCCCTCCAGATCGCCTTTGATCTGCCGCGCCTCAAGCGGAGGAGGAGAATCCAAAAGATCCAGAGATGGCAACTGATAATCTCCTATTTTTAATTCCTTTATTCTTACATGGGCCTCTTGATGTTCCTGAGGTTTTGTCTTTATCTGGATCCTCGGCTTTTGCGGCACATAATCCGCCTCTTCTTGCTTCCGGGCCTCTTCTTTAGGCTTTGCTATTTTTGCCTTCATCGCGGAAAAAAGCGATTCCTTCTTTTTGACCGGCGTTTCCTTTTGAGCAACAGCGTTCTTTATGCGTACCGGAGTCGCTTTTTCTTTCTTCCAGAATTTAAAAAAACCAAAAAAGGATATTGCCTTGTCCTTTGTCTTAGAAAACATCGAAGAAAGCAGAATCTCTGTAGCTAATGCCAAAGACAAAAGTATAAAAGTTATAAAAACTATGAAGCCGCCTAAGCGGCCCAAGTATGCAGTGATAAAATTAGAGGTGAATGCCCCAAGCGTTCCCGAAAGGTAAAACCTTGTAAACTCATTGCGCAGATTAAACATCCCGATCAATGAACTGACTGATAAAAGCAGGATCAATAGGCCAAGATACCTTGGGATACTCAAGTAAGGGGGCTCTTGCCTGAAATATTTAATACCGAAAAAAGCGATCAAGACAGGTATGATAAAGCTGGAGGGCATTCCGAACAAAAAAACGATGATACCGCCTAAGTAGGCGCCGAATATGCCAAGAAGGTTGTTAGGGGGGAGATTTGGATGCGATGTGTAAAAGGGAAGGTCAAGGCGGTCAAACCGGATAAGGCTGGCTAAGACCATCAACCCTATCGCAACGAGTATTACGCCCTTTGCTTCATTGAATCTTCTTTCTTTCACTTGTCACTAGCAACTTCTGCCTGTTTCTTGCTTAAGTTTATTCTTCCGAGTTCGTCTACGCCGATAACCTTGACTTTAAACTCATCGCCAATCTTAACGACATCTTCGACTTTCTTCACAAAGCCGCTAGCCAGCTCAGAAACATGCACCAGGCCTTCTTTGCCGGGAGCTATCTCACAGAACGCGCCAAAATTCATTATACGCTTTACTTTACCTATATATATCCTTCCGACTTCTACGTCTTCAGCGATCGCCTTGATCAACTTGATCGCCTCTTGGGATTTAGCCGCGTCATTTGAACCCACCAGGACCGTTCCGTCATCCTGAATATCAATGCTGGCTCCGGTTTGAGCGATGATCTTCTTTATATTCTTGCCTCCCGGGCCGATAAGCTCGCCGATCTTCTCGGTATTGATTTTCAATACCTCTATGCGCGGGGCATAGCTTGATAATTCCTGGCGCGGAGCGCTTAAGGCCGCGTTCATCCTATCTAGAATAAAGAATCTGCCTTCTCTGGACTGTTCAAGGCACTTGGCTAATAGATCTAAAGGAATACCGTCTATCTTTAAATCCATCTGTACGGCAGTCATCCCGTTTTTTGTGCCGGCTACTTTAAAATCCATATCTCCGAAGTGGTCTTCAAGCCCGGCGATATCAGTCAAGATAACAGCTTTATCACCCTCTTTGATCAACCCGAGGGCAATTCCGCTTACGGTATCCTTTATGGGCACGCCGGCATCCATCAATGAAAGCGTAGCGGCGCACACTGTAGCCATACTAGAAGAACCGTTTGATTCCAGAATCTCGGAAACCACTCTTATAGTATAGGGAAATTTCTCTTTAGAAGGCATGACAGCTAAAAGCGCTTTCTCAGCAAGGGCGCCATGGCCGATTTCACGCCGACCCGGGCCACGCACAGGACCTGTTTCACCCACGCTAAAAGGCGGAAAACTATAATGCAGCATAAAAGATTTATACTTCTCCCCCTCAAGCGCCTCGATCATCTGCTCATCTTCACCTGTGCCCAGAGTTGTAACCGCTAAACTCTGTGTCTGGCCGCGGGTAAAGATACTAGAACCATGAGTGCGCGGTAAAGCCGAGACCTCGCAAGTAATAGGCCTGATCTCGGTAAAAGAGCGGCCGTCAACGCGCACACCATCTTCTAATATTTTTTTCCTGACCTGTTCCTCTTCAACTTCGACTAAAGCAGACTTCACCATGGCAGCAGAACATTCCTCGGAAATAAGTTTCTCCTGCAGCTCTTTAGAGAGGGCATCTACCTCATCCTCCCTGGCATCTTTACTGCCTAATTTATAAATCGCCTTCAGTCTTTCTATGGACAATCCCTCGACTGTTTTTAGCAATTCATCGGGGACCTTTTTACACTCTACAACTTTTTTCTCTTTACCAAATTGTTTTTTAAACTCATTTTGGGCCTGGATTATATCCTGCAGGCAATCATTTCCGATTTTGACTGCCTCCATATACACTTCCTCTGATACTTCTTTGGCCTTTGATTCAAGCATAACCACGCCTTTTTCATTTACTGTCAAAACCAAATCTAAATCAGCTATATCCAGTTCAGCGTAAGTAGGATTAATAATAAACTCCCCATTTACCCTGGCAACACGGCAACAGGCTAATGGGCCGTTAAAAGGAATATCGGATATGGACAAAGCCGCGGAAGCCCCTGTCACCGCTAAAATATCAGGGTCGTTCTCTGCGTCACTGGACAATACTATCGCCATAACCTGAACCTCATTACGCATGCCTTTCGGGAAAAGCGGGTGTATCGGCCGGTCAATAAGACGGGATGTCAAAATCTCGCTCTCCGAGGGCCTGCCTTCTCTCTTGAAAAAACCTCCGGGTATCCTGCCGGCGGCATAAGTCTTTTCCTGATACTCCACGGTAAGAGGAAAGAAATCTAAACCCTCCCTTATCCCTGTAGACATACAGGCAGTCACAAGCACCACGGTCCCGCCGTAAGTAAGGGTGACAGCGCCATTGGCCTGTTTAGCGATTTTACCAGTTTCCAATATTAAATCATTCCTACCGAATTTTATTTTCACAGTTTTCCTTCCGTATTATTTAAAGCTTTATAAACCCGGGTTTATTTTCTCAGATTAAGTTTTTCGATGACGCTTTCGTATTTCTTAACGTCCTTATTCTTGAGATAAGCGAGGAGCCTGCGGCGCCTGCCGACAAGCGCAAGTAGGCCGCGGCGGGAATGATGGTCACTTTTATGCTGCTTAAAGTGGTCCGCTAAGGTGTTGATCCTCTCGGTTAAAATAGCGATCTGGACTTCTGCCGAACCGGTATCCCTGGAATGTACTTTAAACTGTTCGATGATCTTTGTTTTCTTTTCTTTGACTAAAACCAACTTATTCACCTCCCTTAATTATGTTTTTTAATTATACCCGCATTTCCCCGATAAGTCAACCCATTATTTCATTAAATTCTTTGACTAAGGCTTCTTTACTTATGCCGGGTTCCAGAGTATCCCACGGTAGAACCTCATCCCTCGGCCTCTGCCTTAAGTAAGAATCAGGGTCGATTCCCGCCTCATTAAAAGCGTCAAGCCACTTCTCCCAGGAAAAATGGTTCCCCCAGGCATCAAAGCGAGCTCCCTTTTTATATGCAAGGGCGATAACCCGGCTCAATCTCCTATCACCCCTAGAAAGCACGCCTTCCAATAAACTCATCTTCTGATCATGAAAAGAAAGGTTAAAATTCCTGTTTTTCATCTTACTCTTAAGGTAATCCTGCTTTTCCTTAATACTATCCAGGCCCTCCATGCCAAACCACTGAAAAGCCGTATGCGGCTTAGGGATCAAAGTGTTAATGCTGATGTTGACTCTGGCAGGAGCCCTCTTTATCTTCCTGCCTAATTCAGAGACCCGTAAACACAGATCAGCGATCCCATCTAGATCTTCTTTTGTTTCCTGGGGAAGGCCGATCATAAAATATAGCTTTACATGCCTATAACCTGCTAGGTATGCCTCCTCCAGGACCTTGAAGAAATCATCCTCATTAAAATCTTTGCCCAAAATATCGCGCAGCCTTTTAGTGCCTGCCTCGGGGGCAAATGTCAAGCCGGTTTTCTTTACTGTGGCGATCAATGACGATATCCCCCCTACCGCTAGCTTGGCTTTTATGGAAGGAAGCGAAACGCTTATCCCCTTTCTCTTAAATAATTCAAACATCTGGCTTGAAAGCTCCTCCATATTCGGATAATCGCTTACCGACAAGCCGGTAAGCGAGATTTCTTCGTATCCGGTCTCTTTATAAATACATCCGGCAAGGCGCAGGATATTTTCCTGTTGCCTGAACCGCAAAGGAAAATAACATGAGCGCGCCTGGCAAAAACGGCATCTATTGGGACAACCGCGCATGATCTCCAGGGTAATACGATCGTGGATTATCTGTATGTAAGGAACCAGCCAATTTTCGGGAAAATATGAAACGTTTAAATCCTTAACAAAGCGTTTCTTGATGCTTAAGGCAGCGCCCTGGATCTTAGGCTTACAACCTTCATAAAAAGAAGGCACGTACACCCCTTCAATCTTGGAAAGCCGCAACAACAAATCCTGTTTGCTGATGCGAGAGGATTTATACTCTTCTTGGGATTGCCGGTAAGCGTCAATAAGCTCTACAATCAGGTCCTCAGCCTCACCGATTACAAAAAGATCAAAAAATTCATGTATCGGCTCAGGATTCAAAACACAGGGGCCTCCGCCGATGACTAAAGGAAAACTATTGTCCCGCTCTTGCGCTATTAAGGGAATATTTCCCAAATCCAGGATGCTCAAAATATTGGTATAACATAATTCTGAACCCAGAGAAAAACCGATTATATCAAACTCTTTTAGCATCCTTCTTGATTCTAAGCTAAAGATTTCTAGATCCTTCTGCCTGATGATCGCCTCTAAATCATCGTTACAGGAGAAAACGCGCTCGCAGGCTACATCAGGGATATTATTCAGGATCCCGTAAATGATCCTGACTCCCAGGTTGCTCATGCCAACCTCATACAAATCAGGGAATGACAAGGCGAACTTTATCGAAGCAGCCTCAAAATCTTTTTTAGGCAGGTTCCATTCTTTACCGATATAACGCCCGGGTTTATTGACTTGTAGCAAGATATCTTCAATCATATTTTTAAAACACCGCTCTTCTTCTATCTATATTCACCAGTATTCCTAACGCGATAAAGGTAATAAAAAGCGAGGAACCGCCATAACTCATAAGAGGCAGGGGAACGCCGACTACAGGAGCAAGCCCTAAATTCATCGCTATATTAATAAACAATTGTACCAAAAGCATCAGCGAGATGCCGCAGGCAAGCAGTTTTCCGAATTGGTCATTGGTACGAAGGGCGATGGAAAAACCCTTTCTTATTAAAAGGAAATATAAAGACAATAAGAATACGCATCCGGCCAACCCCCATTCTTCGACGAAAGTAGCGAAAATAAAATCAGTGTGCGATTCGGGCAGAAAATGCAGCTGGCTTTGAGTGCCGGCAAGCCAGCCTTTCCCAAAAATAAAACTTGAGCCGATAGCGATCTTAGATTGTATGATCGTATAACCTGCCCCAAGAGGATCTATGTTCGGATTTAAGAATACAAGCAACCTCTCTTTCTGATAATCCCGAAGATAGTGCCACCACAACGGAAGCGGTAAAAGCAGAACAACCAAAAGAATAATAAGGTATTTGATTCTTACTCCGGTCAAATACAGCATGACTATGAATATGCCTAATAACAGCATTCCGCTTCCCAGATCAGGCTGTTCCACGATCAAACCCATGGGGATCAACACAAAGATCGAAGGCAACACCAGTCCCCGGAAGATCCCGAATTTCTTAGAAAGCAATGATATATCATCCGTGGATTTCTTGCTGAAATATTTCGCCAGGAATATGACCATAACCAGCTTTGCGAATTCCGAGGGTTGAAAATTAAGCCAGCCAATCCTTATCCAGCGCTGTGCGCCTAAGCGCACAATACCCAGGACAAACACAAGGATCAGGAAAAACAGGCTTAATCCGTATAAAAAATAGGTCCAATCCCAAAGCCGGCGGTAATCAAGATTTGACGCTACGAAAAATGCGCACAGGCTAAAAATCACCCAGATGATCTGCTGGCGGTAAATCATACGCCAAAGCTCTCCCTCCTTTTGATAGGTACTACTGTATATAGAGAGGATCCCGCAGGTGACTATCAACAAAGCGACTATCAATATAAAGATTTTGGTATTTTTCATATCAAACCCTGATTAGCCATGGCCTCGATTATCGACCTAGCAACTACACAAGAAGTATACCCCGGTCCGCCGCGCTCAATAAATACGCAGACAACATATTTAGGATTCTTAACAGGAAAATACCCAGCAAACCAGGCATGAGAATTACCTCCGGAGGCCTGCGCTGTCCCGGTCTTGCCAGCCACTGCAACCGGCAAACCCGATAAAACATTGCCCGTGCCAGTAGTTTGCGAGACAACCCTTTTTAATCCTTCTTTAACAGCATTAAGAGTCTCCTTCTTCACTCCGATGTTCATAAGCCTCCTCTGATAAACCGAAATATCCCTGCCGTCAATAGCCTTCACGATATAAGGAGTGACCAGATACCCATTATTGGCAAAAACAGCCATCATGCGCGCTATCTGCAAAGGCGTTACCAATACATCGCCCTGGCCAATACTAAGATTCGCCGTATCCCCGTTATACCATTTCCTGAACTGGTGGATCCTTCTCAATAACGGAGATGGTATATAGCCGCTTGTCTCATAAGGCAGTTCAAAACCGGTAGGCCTTGAAAAACCGAATTTAAGCGCATAATCATGCATACTTTGCGGACCAATCAACAACCCAGTCCTATAAAAGAAGACATTGCACGAATGTTGTAACGCTTCTATAAGATTCTGCTCGTTATGCACGCTCCAACAGTTGAATTGTTTCCTGCCTACAAGAGTAGACCCCTTACAGAGGAATGTGGTATTTAGATTTATTTTTTTATCCTCAAGCGCAGCTGCCGCAACTACGGGCTTAAAAACAGAGCCCGGGGGATAAGTCCCGCTGATCGCGCGATTTAACATAGGCGAATCCCGATTATTGAAATAAGAGTTTATAGCGGCGTTATTCCTCTCCGAGAAGTCTAATGGAGAGAAATTAGGGCCGCTGGCCAAAGCCAAAACCTCTCCGGAATTAGGATCCATGATAATCACACACCCTTTTCTGCCCGCCAAATTATCATCAACTATTTTCTGGATCTTTAAATTCAGGGTCAGCTGGATATCCTTACCGTTACGCGGAGACTTAAAACCAAGCACCCTCACAAGCCTGCCGACATGATCCACTTCGATAGAAAGCCCACCCTCCTCCTGCCTTAAATAATAATCATACTTTTCTTCAATGCCTCCGAAACCTATGATATCTCTTTTCTTATACCCATAATCTTCAAGCTTAGTCAGCCGCCAACGGTCAATCTCATTTAAATACCCGAGGGCATGCGCCGCAGTTCTTCCATTAGGATAATCCCTTACCGGATTTGGCTGAATGATCACTCCGGGGTAATCCTGCTTTAGCTCCCCCAAAACAATCGCCCTCTTTGGGCCTACGTTTTTGGCGATAGTCACCGGAACAGTCGAGGCGTAAAAACCTTTTCTATACGCATCCCTTAGATTCTTAGGGTTAACACTAAGGACCCTGCCTGCTTCGTCAAAGATCTTTTGAAGCTGGCTTTGGCTTTGAGGCAAGACCATAAAATCATAAGAAAGCTTACTTGTAGCCAGTATATTGCCTTCCCGGTCAAGGATCTTACCCCGCGAGCCCATCTGAGGCAATAGCCTTATACAGTTCTTCTGGCTTAACAAGCGATATTTCCTGCTCTCTATAACCGTGATATTAAAGACCGCCGCAAAGAGGAATAAAAACAGGATTATAATCGCAACTATTGTGATCTTTATTCTGGTCATCTTACGCGGTTTAAGGAGAGATTGCAGATAAGCGGCTTTGCCAACCTGTAGAATAGAGGAAAGACGATCGCCGTATACAAGGAGCCTAGAAACAGGACCCGCATGAACACTCCGAACGGCAAATGACCTCCGTTATAAAAATAAATTATGCCGGTCAAGAGATTCTGCAGAAAGGAAACCGTAAATGCCAACGCCAGGCGCAATAAGGCGTCGTCGATCTGTATCTCCTTGGTGATTTTAATGATCAAAAAACACCAAAGCACAAAAAAAACAGTGTTAAACCCAAATGCCGCCTGCCCGAAAGAATCCTTTAATGCCCCGGCAAAAGCGCTCGAGACAAACGCCCATCTTTTCTCAAGAGTAAGCCCGGAAAAAATAACGCCGGCCAAAAGCAAGTCGGGCATTTGCCCAAAGATCCTCAAATTTTGCAAAACAGAGATCTGCGCTATCCCTAATATTAATAAGAATAATAAATACAGCAACTTTTTCATTTCGCAATAACTAAAACCTCTTCTATATCCGACAGGTTAGTCGCCGGCTTTATGGTGACATAACGGCTTAGTCCGGAAAATTCCTTGCCCATATCTACCACCCTGCCGATAAGCAGCCCCTTGGGATAATTAGGGTTTAGTCCTGATGTCACAACCAGGTCACCCTTTTTTACATCAACGCCTTCCGGAAGATAGCGCATTATAAGAAAAACCCCAAGTGTCCCGCAGACCAAACCCTCCTGGCGAGTGCGTTGAATAAGCGCGGAAATGCAAAAATTAGGGTCATTCATCAAAATAATCTTGCTCACTGAATCGGTAGTCTCTGTAACCCGGCCCAGAAGCCCTAAATAACTTAACGCGACCATCCCCTTCTTTATCCCGTTAGCGGAACCTTTATCGATCATGATCACCGATGACCAGCTATCAGGCGCGCGGGCGATCACCTTTGAAAGTATCACCTTGTAAGAAGCGCTCTCTTTCAAAGACAAAAGCCTTTTGAGGCGCTGGTTTTCTAAAATGACCTCGTTAAGACTGACTATTTTTCTGTTTAAAAGGTCTATTTGGTTCTTTAACTTTTCGTTTAAGACATAATTACGATGATACGAAATGGCTCCGTCTACTTCGCGGCCAACAAATCTGACTAGATTAAGCGGGAGTTCGCAAACATTGGAGAAAAAAACTCTTACGGCAGGATTTATTAGGGCAAGGGCCAGAAAAAAAGTTATAACCGCGGCATAATTTATGTACTTATTTTTGAATTTAAACACATCTTATAATTTATAAGGAGGCTAAGTGCGAATCTCGGATTTAACGGGGACTGTGACCTTCTTTAAATAGCGAATCTCGTTCAGGACTTTCCCTGTCCCGTTTGCCACAGCAGTAAGGGGGTCATCTGCAACATGCACGGGCAATCCTGTCTCCTCGGAAATCAATTTATCAAGGCCCTTCAATAAAGAACCTCCGCCCGCCATAACGATTCCATGCTCAATAAGGTCCGCGGCTAATTCAGGCGGCGTCCTTTCAAGAGAAATCTTGGTCGATTCTAATACCGCGCGGACCGGCTCCTGCAATGCCTCTCTGATCTCTTCGGAAGTTACTGTCACCATCTTTGGAAGCCCGGCAATAAGATCCCTTCCCTTGACTTCCATGCTCATCTCTTCTTCTAACGGATACGCGGAACCGATCTTTATCTTTATGTCTTCTGCAGAACGCTCACCCACCATCAAATTATAGGTTTTTTTCAAATATTCAAT
>JAHJJA010000004.1 GCA_018822885.1 Candidatus Omnitrophota bacterium | reverse complement strand
GTACCGTCGCCGTTACAATAATAATAACTGCCATGATATGATAAAAATATTTATGTTTTATTATCTGCCTAAACATTTTCCCGTGTCCTCCTGTTTGCCTACTGGATCTTCTCGCCTTTAAGGATCTTAGGCAGCTGCTGCGCATCTATCCTCATGCCACCGTCATGCTCTATCTTAATGGTATAGAGCATCCCTGGGACAAATTTTGTGCCCGGGGCCTCTATCTGGGCATTCCTTATCCCCATCTTTTTTGCTTCTTTCGGCTCTAAGGCATAGCTCCAGAATCTTTCCCAGAGCTTTTTCTCAAAAGCGCTCTCCGGCTTTTCTATTTTATATCCGGAAGGTATTTCGTTTATTGTGTTGATATCAAAAACCTCCGCGTTTTTGCCGTTAAATGCGAACGCTTTCATAAACAGATAAGCGCTTTTACCTTTAAGGGGGTCTCCCTTTTTTACATAGAAATCATCAAACCTTATCACCATAGACTGGAATTGGATGATATTGCCGGAAAAGGTAAAATACCTGGGAGCTAAAGGATTCTGCTTTGTGTCGTATTCTAAAAACTTGATCGTGGTGAAAGTCTTGTTGGTGAGCGGGTCTGTTTTTACCGCGCTGACCAGGACCTGCGCGATCCTTGAGTCGGCGGTCAACCGGTCGATCACCTTGCGTAAAACCTGATTATCCTGATAATTTTTAATTAAATAAAAGCCTACCAAACAAAAGATTATGACTATAAATATAAATCTGATCTTGATCTTGCCGGTCTGGCCTGTTACAAACTTATTCATTTGCTTTGATTATCTCCCAGGAACACAACTTTTTTTCGCTGTCAAAATTAAGGTAAATCAGATCCGAAGAGAAATACTTGGTCGGATGACGATACAGGCATGAACTGATAAACTCATCCTGTGCTTTAGCCGGCCCGCAGAGGATCGGTTCCCCGTATTTAGAGACAACTTCTTTATAATCCGGGCCCTGCGTTATTTTATTCTCCAAAACATCGCTTCTAAGCGAGTAAAACAATACCTCATGCGCCTTGATCTCTTCCTGCATCTGGTCCTGACTGTCTGCAAGGTTTTTAAGCTTTTTTAAATCACTGTAATGCGTAAGATAAACGCAACCGCCGGAAAAAAAAGCAGAAAAAACAATAAAAGCAGCAAGGCCGCGGAATATTTTCTTCTTAGGCATACCTAAATCAGATCTCTTTAAGGCAAAGGTTTTCAGGAGAGCCGCTTACCAATTCTGCGAACTTTTTCAGGCTTTCAGCGATCCTTTTAATTTCTCTGGATTCTACTACAGGGATATTATCGCTTCCCCTGCTGTTTAATTTACCAATAACATACCTTATGGTCAATAAGTTTACATCAAGAGCCGGCTGATAAACCGGGGCCTTTTCCTGGGTTATCGTAGAAACTATTCCCGACTCGGTGAGCTCGAATATGATATCACGCACAAGCCGGATAGGGATCTCAAGTTCATGAGAGATCTGCGCGGCAGACAAAGCCGCTTTACCCTCGGAGAAATTCTTAGCCAGCAAGTTTACTACCCTTAAGCTAAGCAGCTGCTTAAAAGAATGGCTGACATTCAGGCAATCCGGCTCAAATTCATACGTATCTACGTTCTGATGCGCGAATGATACTTCGGCTCCAAGCAGGACGATCCTCCAGCTTAACTGAAGCCATACCAAAAACAAAGGCAAAGCGGCAAAACTTCCGTAAATCGCGTTAGCCTTGGCTACCCCGACCTGAAAATCCACATATACCCACTGCGTCAGCTGATAAATCGTACCTGCCACTACGCCGGCCAAAAGAGCGGATTTTATATTCACTTTAGTATTCGGCATGAAAATGTAAATGAATGTAAACAATACCCAAACCACTGTAAAGGGCAATAAATCGACCAAAAGAGTGATAAGCGGGGCTATGGCGCCTAAAATAGCGATCTTCTCGGTTATAAGAATAGCCTGCGTCTTCGCAAACACCGTGATCCCGCTTGCAAGTATAAAAAGTACGGGGCAAATAAGCACTACCGAAAGATAATCGCTGAACCTGCGTCCCCAGGGGCGCATCTTTTTAATGCCCCAGATATCATTGAAAGAGTGCTCAATGTTGCCTAAAACTTTTATGATCGTCCAGAACAAAAGCGCGACGCCGAATCCAGCGACAACGCCACCTTTTGTATTATCAAGAAGGGTGCGCGAAAAATTGATCACATTGACAACGACATCGCTTTGAGCGGGAAGTTTTTCTATGATCTGGTTTTCAAGTAATTTATCCAAACCAAACCCCTTAGCAATACCAAATGCCATAGCGAATACAGGAACTATTGATAAAAGGCTATAGAAAGTCAAAGCAGATGCCCTTAAGGAACACTTATCCTCGTTAAAACCGCGCAGCGCCAAGAGGATAATACGCAGGTTCTTTATGAAAAACGACTGTCTGCGCGATGTCTTAGCCAGGCGTATCCTCCAAACATCCCTTTGGATAAAGTTAATGAGTTTTTTCACCATTCTAGCTCCTTTTCTAAGAAACAAAAAAGGCAGCTCCCTGTTATAAAGATAGCTGCCTCGTAATCAATTTAGTCATCTGGCACATGTGTACATTGTATCTCTAAAGAGCAGGATTTTCAATGAAGATTTACGGTATCTCCTCTACACTGACCCTTACCAATCCGTCTTTGAGGTCTGCGATCCTTGAAAATGCGCTCTTACTCAAATCAATGATCCTGCCTTCGTCAAATTTTTCTTTTGAAGGACCAAAATTATTATGCCTGACTATAACGCATTTATTGTTACTAACGTTACAAACCTTATAAAGCCTACCAAATCCCCTTTTACGCATAGCGCAAGTCGGGTCATATTCATTAAACTTCTCTCCGGTGGCTGTACGATCAGCGACATACCAGGAGGCTATCCCCAGCATAGGATAAGGACCGGCAACGGGAGTGTTATTCTGGCAACCGCAGAACAAAAACATCAGTATACCAGACAGAATAAGTCTTAGTTTATCCGGTAATATTATTGTGCCTTTCCAATACATCTTCTATCTTGGATATTAACT
>JAHJJA010000035.1 GCA_018822885.1 Candidatus Omnitrophota bacterium | reverse complement strand
GATCTCGGAGGTAATGAATCAGATCACCGGCAAGACCACTTCTTTCTTTGAGCCGACTGTTGATTACTGCGTATTTAAGATCTGCAGATTTACTTTTGAAAAATTTCCCGCGGCTGAGCGCCTGCTTAATACATCGATGAAGGCAGTGGGGGAGGCGATGTCAATCGGCAGGAATTTTAAAGAGGCCCTGCAAAAAGGCATACGCTCAACAGAGATCTCGCGTTTTGGCTTTGGCGCGGACGGAAATGATAAGATCACTGATGAGATGTTGAAATCGGCGGATAACGGCATGGTAAAGATTATCAAGGATAAGCTGCGCATCCCCAATGATGAACGTCTTTTTTACGTCAGGTATGCTTTAAAGCTGGGGATGTCTTTAAATGATATCTATGAGCTTTCTCATGTCGACCATTGGTTTCTGGACAATATGAAACAGCTTGTTGATATGGAGGAAGAGATTAAAAAATACAGGAATGCCAAAAATAGCGATGAATTAAAGTTGCCGGCTGACTTAATGCTCTTGGCGAAGAAGGACGGATTTTCCGACAGGCAATTGGCAAATCTCCTGAATACTAAGGAGGATAAGGTGCGAGAGGCGCGTAAAAAACATAACGTAAAACCGGTATATAAATTAGTTGATACCTGCGCGGGTGAATTTAATGCCAAGCAGCCCTATTATTACTCTACCTATGAATCAGCCGAAGAGGCGCGGCCAAGCAACAATAAAAAAGTCGTCATTTTAGGCGGCGGGCCAAACAGGATCGGCCAGGGTATCGAGTTTGATTATTGTTGCTGTCATGCGGCGTACGCCTTAAAAGAAGAGGGTATCGATAGTATCATGGTCAACTGCAACCCCGAGACCGTTTCAACCGACTATGATACTTCTGATAGGCTGTATTTTGAGCCTTTGACGCTTGAGGACATAATGAACATCATTGAGCTTGAGAAGCCGATCGGGGTGATCGTGCAGTTTGGCGGGCAGACTCCTCTTAATCTGGCGATACCTTTAAGGAAATGCGGCGTTAATTTATTGGGCACAAGCGCCGATAGCATCGATATCGCCGAAGATAGAAAACGTTTTAAGCATATGCTTCATAAACTGGATTTGCTTCAGCCTGAAAACGGCACTGCCTTTAATTTTGATGAGGCCAAGGAAATAGCCAGGAAAATCGGCTATCCCGTTTTGGTGCGTCCGTCTTATGTTCTGGGCGGCAGGGCGATGGAGATCGTTTATGATGAAAGCCTTCTGGAGCGTTTTATCAAGGAGGCTGCGGAGGTTTCCGGCGAGCATCCGGTTTTGATCGATAAATTCCTCGAAGATGCGATCGAAGTAGATGTGGATTTGATCGGCGATGGCGAGACTTTTGTCGTCGGGGGGATCCTGGAGCATATTGAGCAGGCTGGTGTGCACTCTGGAGACGCGGCGATGTCTTTGCCTTCCTTTAGTTTGTCTGCGCCGGTCCTGGAAAAAATCCGCAAGGCTTCTTGTCAAATGGCCAAAGAACTAAATGTAGTCGGCCTGATGAATGTGCAGTACGCGGTAAAAGGGGATTTGGTCTATGTGCTTGAGGTGAACCCTCGCGCATCCCGCACCGTGCCTTTTGTTTCTAAGACAATAGGCGTGCCGCTTGCAAAACTCGCGACTAAGGTCATGCTTGGTAAGAAGTTGAAAGATTTAGGGCTTACAAAAGAAATTGTGCCTAAACATTACGCGATAAAGGAGTCGGTATTTCCTTTTAACCGCTTCCCGGGAGTAGATATTATTTTAGGCCCGGAAATGAAATCTACCGGAGAGGTCATGGGCATTGATAAGGAATTCGGAGAGGCCTTTATCAAGAGCCAGCTTGCCGCAGGCCAGAAGCTGCCTAAGTCGGGCAATGTTTTTATCTCGGTGCATGAGCGGGATAAAAAGGCGGCAGTGGCTGTAGCCAAAAAACTGCATGATTTAAAATTCAATATTTACGCTACTTCCGGGACAGCCAAGGTTTTGGAGGATCATAAAATCAAAGTCACGGTCCTTCCTAAGATCGCAGAGGGCAGGCCCAATGTCCTGGATTTGATGAAGGATGGCAAAGTCCAATTAGTGATCAATACGCCTTCAGGAAGGATCCCGCGTCAGGACGAGGTGAAAATCCGCTCGCAAGTCATTCTTTATAATATCCCCTATACCACTACGATTTGCGGCGCTCAAGCGACAGTGCAGGGGATCGAGGCTTTGATCAAGCGGGACCTGAAGGTAAAATCGCTGCAGGAATACAATAAGAAAGCTGTTAGTGAAAAACATGGAAAAAATAAGCGTAAGAACAAATAATCGTATCGAGTTAATTGATATCACGGATCAGCTACAGGATGCGGTTAGTAAAAGCAAAATCAAGGATGGAATTTGCGTGATTTTTTGTCCGCATACGACAGCCGGGCTTACAATTAATGAGAATGCTGATCCGTCGGTGAGGCGGGATATTATCAATGCCTTGAATAAATTGATTCCTGCTAATGCCGGTTATTCGCATAGCGAAGGAAACGCCGATAGCCATATTAAATCTTCGCTATTCGGTTCATCGCTGAATGTTTTTGTCGAGGCCGGGCAATTGAGATTTGGCACCTGGCAGGGGATCTATTTTTGTGAATCAGACGGCCCCCGCTCGAGAGAAGTATGGATTAAAGTATTGCAGTAGGGACTGTCCCTACCATGCGAGAAAAGTATTGATTGCTAGATAAGCAAAAAGGATGTTGCGATATGCCCGAACTTCCCGAAGTCGAAACAATTAAGCGTGAGTTAGAGAAAGCGGTCTTAGGCAAGAAGATCACCGAGGTGTGCGTGTGTAATCCCAAGGTGATACGCGAGCCTGCCCCTGAAAGATTAAAAAAAGAGTTGACCGGCGCCACCATAAAGAATATATTGCGCAGGGCAAAGGTTTTGATCTTTGAATTATCCAACGGCAAGTCGCTGGTCATCCACTTAAAGATGACCGGGCAATTAGTTTATCCGGGCATAGGTAAAGACGCCAGGGTAGTTTTCCATCTTTCCGACGGGAAGACCCTTGATTTTAATGACCGCAGGCTGTTTGCTGAGTTACGTTTGCTTAGCGATTGGAAGAATCTGAAATTTATCCAGGGGCTCGGGCCTGAACCTTTTGATATAAGCTTAGAGCAATTTAAGGCGATGCTTGATAAAAAGAAGACCAGGATCAAGCCGCTCTTAATGGACCAGACTTTTATTTCCGGCATAGGCAATCTTTACGCCGCTGAAGCTTTGTTCCGGGCCAGGATCGATCCGCGCAGGCCGGCCTCATCTCTGGTCGATAAAGAAAAAGAGCTCTTATTTAAAGAAATAAAAGATACGCTGCGTGAGGCAATAGAGCATAAGGGTTCATCCATTGATCAGTATGTGCAGCTTACAGGAAGGCCCGGAGGATATGTAAAGTACCATAAGGTTTATGGCAGGCAAGGAAAGCCTTGTTTAGTTTGTAAGGGGACAGTCAAGAGAATTGCGTTGGGCGGGAGAGGGACATATTTTTGCCCGAGGTGCCAGAAGTGACCTAGCCCTTCCCACGGGCTGGATAACAAATCAGGAAGGAAGGGCTGGGTGAAAAAACGAATCGGCGTTCAAGGCTCATTGATTTTTTTAGCTGTGGTGTTGGTGATATTTTTTTCAAAGTATTTATTTCCTGATGCCAGCCAAAAGATCGCACAGGATTATTTGGCGATAATCGGCATACTGATGGTTTTAAAAGGTTATTTCTTGCGCATTGTGGCGCGCGGGATCAAGGCAGAGTATAACCCCGACGGAAAGACCCTGGTCGTGAATGGGCCTTATGCCTTTACGCGCAATCCTATGTATTTTGGCACGCTTCTTATCGGCTTAGGGATAATACTGGCGCTTTTTAAGTGGTGGGTATCTTTTGTATTTTTGACAGCCTACCTTGCGATTTACATCCCGCAGATAAACCGCGAGGAAGACGCCTTAAACAGCCGCTTTGGCGGCGTATTTAGGGATTATTGTAAAGTAACGCCTAAGTTTTTTCCCAGGATAAATTTCGCGTTAATGAATAAGGAGCGCAAGTATTTTAGATTCAAATCATCATGGGTAAAGAAAGAGGGGCCTTCCCTGATCGCTACTTTTATTGCCATGTTTGCGATGTTTGTTTGGCAGGATCTAAGGTTATTTGGAAATATCCGTTTTAGAGAAGAGTTGATTAAAATAATTTTTATACTTGGGTTTGTTTTAGTAATCGCGCTATTCCACTATGAAAAAGAAAATACTTCAGGAAAAAGCTAAGATTATTTCTAATAGAAAAGTAGGTAGGGCGCACTTTAAGCTTTTGCTTCTTGCGCCAAAGGTCTCTGCAAAGGCCTGCCCCGGGCAATTTGTAACTATCAAGGTCAACGACGGGGATATCCCTCTTTTGAGGAGGCCGTTTAGTGTGCATAGGGTTGCAAAGTCGCGCATAGAGATCCTCTATGAGGTCTTGGGTGAGGGGACGAGGATCTTGTCTAAAAGAAAGACAGGGGAGTATTTGGATGTTATCGGGCCGCTAGGGAATGGGTTTGATTATAAAGCCGCAAAGTCACCCCTCGTCAAGCTCGGGGTGAACAAGTCACAAGTCTTGGTAGCAGGGGGGATGGGGGTAGCGCCATTAGTTTTTCTTGCGCAAAGGATTCAAGAGCTTGCAGGGTCACAAGTAAAAACCATAGTGTTGATAGGGGCCAAGACAAAATCGCAACTCTTTTGTGAAAAAGAGTTTAAAAATCTCGGATGTAGTGTTAAAATAGCTACCGATGACGGCAGCCGCGGTTTTAACGGAAGAGTCACCGGACTTTTAAAGTATTTACTAACGGCCAACGGCCAACGGCCAACGGCCGTATATGCTTGCGGTCCAAAGCCGATGCTTAAGGAGTTAAGTCGAATCGCAAGGGAGCATAGATTAGAGGCGCAGATTTCTCTTGAGGAACATATGGCTTGCGGAATAGGCGCTTGCCTTGGTTGCGTGGTGCAGACAAAACAAGGTTACAAACGGGTTTGTAAAGAGGGCCCGGTTTTTAATTCCCGGGAAATAGTCTGGGATAAAAACAAAGGAGCGTAGCAGATGAGAAGAGGAATGCTTTTGGCGCTTGTTTTTGTATTTGCGGGTGCCGTATTATTTAGCGGATGCGAGACTTCAAAGGGCGTTGCTATAGGCGTAGGCGCTACCGCGCAAGGCGTAGTCAAAGATTCAAAGACTACCTGGGATGGTATCAAGCAGGCTGATGCCTGGGTCAAAAAAAACCTCTGGTAGGACTTTGTAGGAAGCAAGTTTTTGCCCTGTTGTATAATTAAATGAACAGACACTTTATGGAGAGTTTTATCGGGTTGGACATAAAGTGTAGGCCTCCGAAGGAGGCCGTCTGTGAATTTAATCCTCCTGAGCGAAGCGAAGGAGGATCTTGAAAGATAGATTTGGTAGTTTTTGCCCTGTCGTCTAATTTGAGCACCTTAAGTTTTGATCTAGCGAAATCCCTGCCGATTTTTGGCAGGGAGGTAGGACTTTGTAGGAAGCAAGTTTTTGCCCTGTCGTCTAATGGTAGGACACAAGATTCTGGATCTTGTTATCATGGTTCGAGTCCATGCGGGGCAACCAACCTTGACGCTCAGGCGAACAATAGGAGGTGAATTGTGAAAAAGTGGTTGCTAACTTTAATAGCCGTTCTTTTAGTAAGTTGTATTATGATGTATAAGGTTTATGCTGACGAAATCGAAAGTAAATTTAAGAATATCTGTTATTTGCTTGCAAAAGAAAGTGCTGAAACAGTTGCTCCTGCCGGGCCCGAATACGCTGTTTCGGATCAGGTAAGAGAAGAGACATTTACGCGGCAAAGAAAATTATTCCAAGAGTGGCAAAACGAATTAAAAGATTTAATTAAACAAGATCCTAAGAGTATTTGGGCCGACGATGTTCAATATATAATCTCTGTTCTGAGCATAGAAAATAAATCAAAGCAAGCAGAAGAATTAGAGTATCTATTAAAAGAATATCCGGATTTTCATATTGAAGATTGGACAAAAGCAAGTCTCGTCTTATTGATTCCTTCAAATGTTTCACCTTATTTAGCTAGGCTAGAATTATGCATGTTTTATAAAGAAATTGGCGATACAGAGAAATTAAAAAATAGTTGCGAGGAAGGAATAAAAGCTTATCCCGAGAAAGCAGATAAGTTTGAAAAGATTTTAGGAACACTAAGTAAAAGTTAAGTCAAATAAATTAGTTGTCATTTAGGTTGTCATTTGCTGGAGCAATTTTATGCTATTTAATCCAAAATATACAATTACTGAAAAAATTTTAAATAACCTCACGGCTATTACGGCGGCGCGAGAGGTTATTGAGCAGGCGCATTTGGTGCCGAAATGGGAAGTGAAATTAAGGCGTCAGGCCTTGCTTCGCAATACCCATTCATCTACGGCTATAGAAGGCAATAAATTAACTCTTGAACAAGTCGAGGCGTTAGCTGAAGGAAAAGACGTTGTCGCTACTAGTAAAGATAAAAAAGAAGCCTTAAATTATTTAGAGGCATTAGAAAATATTCCTAGTTTTACTGAAAAAGGGAAATTTAAAATCGCTGACTTGCTGAACATTCATAGGATGATAACCAGAGATGTAATGCAAAATAGTAGTGATTCAGGTGTATTTAGAAACAGACAGGTTTTTGTGGGCAAGAGAGTTTTTGATGGCACAACTTTCAAGGAAGTCGTAGAATATATGCCGCCCAAAACAGAAGAAGTACCGCAGCTTGTTAAAGAATTTATAGATTGGCTTAATCTGGATAAATCATGGGGAATGAATCCTGTCCTTTTGGCAGGAATTGTTCACTATGAGATAGCAAGAATTCATCCATTTATTGATGGGAATGGTCGAACAGCCAGATTGTTTGCTACGGTAATCCTATACTTGAGCGATTTCGATCACAGAAGAATTTTTGCTCTGGATGATTATTATGATAGGGACAGACAGGCATATTACGCTGCCTTAAAGACGGCTCAAATTACCGATGGAGATATTACTCGGTGGCTGGAGTATTTCACCGATGGCATACTCTACTCAGTTACAGAAGCAAAGGATGCCGTTTTGAAAGTAGGTTCCAAAAGGAAGAACGGTCAAGCACAAATTGCTCTTACGCCAAAGCAGATGCAGATAGTCGAATTTATCAATGTTAATGGTAAAGTAACTAATAAAGATTTACAGGGAATATTCAAAATCTCTGCTCAAGCTGTTCATAAGGAATTAGTCAAGCTCGTAGAGCTTAAGGTGATTAAGCCCGTTGGCGAAGGCAGGGCATCGCACTATATTTTGGTTTAGGATAAAAACGGTTGCAAATTAGTTGATGATTAGGTTGATGATTAGGTTGATGATTTTAATGCGGACGGTTGCCCAGATAGATAAAACCACGCTTGAAACGTCGGACAGTCATTTTTACAACTAGGTGCAGTATTTGAGGTTGGGTGGTTCGTCCAGCGTCTAGTTCGGGCAACCAATTTTTAAGCATGGGAGAAGATCCCCTTGCCAGAAAATCTTGGCAAGGGGACTCATTCGCAGACGTCCAGCCTTTTGGCAGGACTACAACTTACGTTCATTCGCTTCGCTCATTCCGTAAGTTGTCTGCTCATGAGGTCCATGCGGGGCAATTAATTTTTATAGCTTGAGTATATGATGCAAAAGAAAATACTAATAGTTGATGATGACCGAGAGATCCTCGAGATAGTCGAGCGTATATTAGAGCTAAAGGGTTACACTATTTTTACGGCTTTGAATGGCGAAGAAGCGCTGCGTAAAGTTGAGGGGGCTTCACCCGATTTGATCATTCTTGATCTTGTCCTCCCGCTAGTTTCCGGGGAGCAGGTATGCAGAAAGATAAAGCGCAACCCGAAAACAAAAGATATCCCCATAATTATGTTGACCGGCAAGGATTCGGAAGCCGATGAGATAATCGGCAGGGTCCTCGGAGCCGATTATTATTTGACCAAGCCTCTTGGGGTGGAAAAATTATTGCAGGCTATCGAAGATTGTTTTAAGGTAAGGGAATTTTAGGGCAATGGATTTTAAAAATATTTTTTACAAACGAGAGTGCTGCGGAGAAATACAAAAAGAAGGACAAACCTTCAAGAAGTATAAGCGCGTTCCCCGGTTCCCTTTTTTGAAAAGGGGCAAAAAGAACATTTCGGCTCTTATTCTGATCGTTGTCATGCTTTTTATTGCGGCGATAATTATTTTAAAAAACCCCTCTTTATTAAAGACAACTGATAGAGACAAGTCCGGAGATTTGGGCGGAGATATATATGTCCCTGAATAAAAAGAAGATCTTGCCGATAATAATTATCTTTATTGCTGTCCTGGCTTTATTGGGCCTTGGCGTTACATTCTTTACTTTATTTTTTGACCATGCTATTTTGCTAAGAAACGGGACGTTTTATCGCGCAGATGTAAATGAAAAAGTAGCTGCGGTCACCTTTGATGACGGCCCATCATATGATTGGACTCCTCGGATCCTTGACGCCCTGAAGCGCCTTAATGCCAAGGCGACATTTTTCATGATAGGAGACCATGTATTGAAATATCCTATAGTCGCAAAGCGCGTGGCAGCCGAAGGCCATGATATAGGCATACACAGTATGGGCCACCACAATTATCTTTATTTGACGAAATACGAACTGCAAAAGGATATTGAGGACTCCAGGGCTTTGATAAGACAAGTTACAGGTAAGGACACCACGCTCTTTAGGCCTCCAAAGGCCTGGCTTTCTAAAAGAGAGAAGGAGAAAATCAAATCACTCGGTTATACAGTCGTGCTTTGGTCTTTAAATTCAAAAGACTGGGTCCACTTTGACGATAAATATATCACAAAGTACATACTGCGCAATATCAGGCCGGGAGACATAATCCTTTTTCATGACAGCGGAGGAAGTTTCAGGCTCGAGGGTGGGGACCGCAAAGAAACTGTCCTTGCCGTAACCAGAATTATAGAGAAATTAAGAGAGTCCGGGTATAGATTTGTCACTATATCAGAGCTCTTAAAAATGGATAAGAATGAAAAAAGATAATCACTTGAAGTGGATCTTGATCCTGGTTTTATTGTCGTGGGTATATTTTATTTTAGGCAATAGTTTCTTAAGCCTGACTAATCCGGATGAGGTCTTTTATTCCGGTACGGCAAAAGAAATGATCAAGCATAGAAGCTGGCTGGTGCCGTATCTTTTTGATGAGCCGCAGTTTGAAAAACCGATCCTTACTTATATATTCTTGCGTTTAAGTTTTTTATCTTTAGGGCTTAATAATTTTGCCGCGCGTTTTGTCCCGGCGATCTTTGCGTTAATAGGGGTGATTGCCGCGTATTTTTTGGGATTTCTGGCTTTTAAAGATAAGAAAAAGGCTTTTCTTTGCGGCCTTATATTGATGTCGAGCGGGCTTTATGTAGGTATGGCGCGCACGGTATTCACCGATATGGTTTTTACTGTATTTATATCATTGTCATTGGTCTCGTTTTACTGGGCCTATGTAAAACAGGAAAGAAAAAGTATCGGCATAATATTGTTTTTTGCCTTTGCCGCGCTTTCTGTGCTGACAAAGGGGCCGATTGGGTTTATGATTTCAGCGATAACTGTGGTACTATTTCTTGCCATAAGAAAAGATTTGAAATTCATCGCCTGCAAGGAGGTGCTTTGGGGATTTTTAGTTTTTATTGTGATAGCAGTGCCCTGGTATGCACTTATGATAAAGGAGTACGGCTCAAGTTTCACTCACGAGTTTTTCTATAATGACCATATTAGGAGAATTGCAGAGGCCGAGCATGCGGCAAATGACACCTGGTATTTTTATCCGGCGACATTAATAGGATGTATGTTCCCTTGGAGCCTGTTTGTCATAGTTTCGCTATGCCTGTTTTTTAGGCGCCTGTTTAGTAAGGACGCCTTGCCGATATATTCTTTTCTTGCCTGCTGGATCGCCGCTGTTTTTATTATCTTCCAGCCAGCGCATTCAAAGCTGGTCAGTTACATTATGCCTGCCTTTGCCGCGGCGGCGGTATTGACCGCGGATGTTGTTTACGAAGCGATAATAAAAAACAAGCGTTTTCTTATTACTCTCGCAGTTATTAATGCGTTTATATTGCTGGCTGCTCCCGCCGGGTTAATTTACGCTTCAAACAAATACGCGGTTTACATTACTTCCAAGGCGGGTATTTACGGTTTGGTTGTGGTGTTTATAATTCTAATACTCGCGATGCTATATGCGGCCCTAAAACGTAGGATATTTATGTATATTTATGTATTATTGATATTACTGCCGCTTATGCTTGGCTTTGTTTTTTATAATCACGCAAAACTGGATCCGTATACCTCAAGTGAAGAGGCAAGCGCGTATCTTTTAAAGAATTATAAGGTCAATAATACGATCCTTTGCTCAAAGTTCTTCGCCCGTGGGGTAAGGTTCTTTACTGAAAAGCCGGTGGCGGTGATCAATGTGCGCGGCACGCCCTATTTTAGCCCGCATCCAACTCCATATTTTGATACCGATGAAGGAGTCGTAGATTTTTTAAAGAAGCAGCGGATCACTTATTGTATACTTAAGAAAGGCGCCCTTGCTGACCTGGAGCGGCTGGTGGATAAGGAGTCGAAATTAGAGGTGCTTAAAGTCATCGGAGACGAGCACGTCGTAAGGATCGAGATAAAGTGACCTTCAAGACCCGGTCTTAAAGACCGGGTCTTGGGTAGTGTAGTGGGAAGACCGGGCCTTTGGTATTGTGGATTTGAGAGTGTTGTGTTAAAATAATTCTTGCGCGCGGGTGGTGGAATGGCAGACACGCAAGCATGAGGGGCTTGTGCCGAAAGGCTTGGGGGTTCAACTCCCCCCCTGCGCAATAAAATAAAAGGGGACGTTTCAGTGAGACGTCCCCTTTTATGGCTTGATAGCTCTAGTAGGGCACACTTAAGTGTGCCCTACTATCTCTTTCTTTATATTTTCTTGGCGAAGGTAGAGACCAGTACGTCCCTGTTGATCAGATAGCGCCATTGAGTGGAGCGTATTTCCCAAAGCAGGTTAAAACCCACCTTAAGAAAGAAGCTCCTGCCTTGTTCTGAAAAAGTGCAAAGGTGCACCCCGGTTATGTTATTTTCCCGCAGATATTTAAAAAACTCATCCATTAATCTTGTCCCCAACCCTTGTTTTCTGAAATCAGCCTCGATGTCGATGTGCAGGTGCGCAGGATAGATTACCGGGACCTTTTGATGATTGAATTCCCCCCGCCGCAAGCTCTTAAACACATTTAAAAACAGGCGCAGGCTTTTCATATCGAAGATCAGCCCGCGGAGCAAGAAATCAAACAGGACCTTAGGAAATATCTTTTTTGAAAATACCTTTTCTTTTCTAATGGTGTCTTTACATCCTAACAAGTAGCCTATGACTTGGCCGTTGTCTTCGGCGACAAAAACCGACTCCGGTTCGTAATCAGTGTAATATAAGGTAAGCAGGTCAGCGAGTATTTTTCTATCGTTAAAAAATGATTCTACCGGTTCGCCCATGAAGGCAGTGTCGCAGCATATTTTTCTTATACTTGCGCGGTCAGCCGCTTTGTATTTTCTAATGGTTATTTCTTCCATCAGGAGCCGGCGTCGGCGCGCTTGTCTTTTATGTAATTGCTTCT
>JAHJJA010000034.1 GCA_018822885.1 Candidatus Omnitrophota bacterium | reverse complement strand
CAGTAGATCTCTTGACCAAGCCTTTTAATACTACGGAATTGTTAGCTGTTATACGTGATTCTATAGGATAACGGAGGAAGTTATGAATATACTTGCTATCGGGGCTCATCCTGATGATATTGAATTTGGCTGCGGAGGGACGCTGATCAAATACGCGGATAAAGGCCACAATGTGCATCTTTTTGTGCTTACCGACGGAAGTTTTGGCGCTGCCGCACAGGTGAGAAAAAAAGAGCAGGATGATGCCTGCGCATTTATCGGGGCAAAAGGGATATTCTGGGCTGATTACCGGGACACCGAGCTTACTGTTACAAGGGACTTGATAACAAAAATAGATGAGGTAATAAATAAGGTCAATCCCGATATAGTATTTTTGAATAATCCCGATGATGTCCACCAGGACCACCGTGCTGCTTCCCTCGCCGGGATTTCCGCGAGCCGCTATATTAAAGAAGTGCTTTTCTTTGAAGTCCCCACTACCGAAAGATTTGAGCCGGATATATTTGTGGATATCAATGATGTTCTGGATAAAAAGATCAGGCTTTTAGAGATACACTCTTCTCAAGTCCACAGGACGCGCGTTCAGAATCTGACTATTGTCGAAAGTGTGCGCTCCTGCGCTAATTTCCGCGGTTTTCAGGGAAGGGTCAAATACGCCGAAGGATTTAAGGCCTTGAGGTCATTAAGGGAGGTTATTTAAGAATAATATGAATTCTGTATTCTCTTTTCTGATCGCTTTCGCGGTGAGTTTCTTTTGTGCTATTTTGCTCAAGAAATTGGCGGTGAAGCTTAACATTTTAGACCTTCCCGAAGACAGGAATGTGCATAAAACCGCAACGCCGCTTTTAGGGGGTGTCGCGGTTTATTTTGGCCTGCTTGCCGGCTTTGTGATCAATTTTTCCCAGCTGCGCTCTTTTACTCCGATGGTCGTCTGCGCCACGGCGCTTCTAATCTTAGGCCTTGTTGACGATGTAGAGGGTTTAAGCGCGCGCTTTCGCCTTTTTTGCCAGTTGTTACTTGCGGGGATCTTTATATTCACAAGCGGAGAAAGGGTAAGCTTTCTCCCGCGCGGTTTTTTCGGCGATACGGCTGAAATCACAATCACGCTTATCTGGATCGTCGGAATAATCAACGCTTACAATTATCTTGACGGGCTTGATGGTTTGTGCGCGGGCTCGGTTGTGGTCAATCTCTGCTGTTTTTCAGTCATACTCTTTATCGCCGGCCAATACGCGCTATTTTTATTTTGCGTCATAGCGATAGGCGCCTGTCTTGGATTTCTGCCGCATAACTTTAGCAGGAAGAAGATCTTTCTCGGAGAAGCCGGAAGCACAGTGCTTGGGTTTCTGGTAGCTAACATCGGCCTCATCGGCAACTGGGCAGAGGATAACGCGGTCAAGCTTTCTATCCCCATACTTATTCTAGGCGTGCCTATTTTTGACATGATCTTTACCACAATAATGCGCGTAAAGGAGAAAAAGGTAAATAACTTCCTTGAATGGCTGCGCTACGGAGGCAAGGATCACTTTCATCATTATCTAGTAGATCTGGGGCTGCATCCTCGCGGGGCAGTGATTTTTATCTATTTAATCACTCTTTCTTTAGGGATAAGCGCGGTTATGTTGAGTAACGACAGGGCGATTGAAGCGGCCCTTACCCTTACGCAGGCATCGATAATCTTTGGGGTTATCGCGACTTTAATCGTCGTCGGAAAACGCAGGAGAAACGGCTGGTTTTAGGCTATAAAAACCCTTGACTTTCATGAAGGTAAATATCATAATAATTTACAGTGTCGCCTAAAGAAGGGAAGCTTGACGGCACGGAGAAAGGGGGATAGGAGTATGAAGACTTATGCCAGTATTGTATTGATCATCGCAACAACGAGTTTCATCCTTGCTATTATCTCGCGTATCATGATGGTGCCTCTTCCGATAGTGCCCGGCGGCCTGGAGGCGCAGGCGCTTTTGGCTTTCACAAACACCTGTCTGCTTTTGGCCGCGGTGATGATATTGCTTCAGATATTGAAATCAAAATAAACCACAACTCAAAAAAAAGGGGGCTAGGATTATTTTTAAGTTATTCTTTAAGAAAATAATTCCGGCCCCTTCCTTTGCAGATGAAAT
>JAHJJA010000033.1 GCA_018822885.1 Candidatus Omnitrophota bacterium | reverse complement strand
CGTTAATGTAGATTTTCATTTAGCCCTCCGTAATATCGTCTTTTGTTTTTCGGTTGCGTGTATCGAAACGTTATGCGTTAAACGTGCCGCATAACGACTAACGATCAACGTTTCCAGCTACGCAACCGCAAAACGCACAACGCAAGCTAATGCTCTAACACCCCGTCCCTTAAATGATAAACCCTATCCGCTGTCTTTGCCAACTCCAGATTATGCGTCACCAAAACCACAGCCATCTGGATTTCGGATTTTATCTCTTTGATCAGCGAGATTATCCCCTCGCCGGTGTGCGAATCAAGGTTACCGGTCGGCTCGTCGCACAAAAGAAGTTTCGGCTGATTGATGAGCCCGCGCACGATCGCAACCCTCTGTTTTTCACCGCCGGACAACTGACTCGGAAAATGCGACGCCCTGTTTTCCAGGCCAGCCTTTTTTAATAATCCAAGCCCCAGGTCTTTTAACTTTTGACTTTGTGACCCTGCAATTTTGCGATTGATAAGCGCCGGCATCATCACATTCTCAAGGACAGTAAACTCCGGCAGCAAATGATAAAACTGGAACACAAAACCAAACTTCTCGTTTCTGGCCCTGCTAAGGGCGCTGTCGCTAAGCTCGTAAATATCTTCCCCCTCAAAAACCACCCTTCCTTCCGTCGGTATATCCAGGCCTCCCAAAATATGTAAGAGCGTCGACTTACCGGCGCCTGAAGGCCCGACAATAGCCACAAATTTCCCCTTCTCGATATTTATATCTATACCCTTTAAGACTTGAAGGTCCTTTTTACCGTTATTATAAGTTTTATGGATATTTTTGGCTTCTAACATCATTCGTATCTCAATGCTTCTACCGGTTCTAATTTCGCCGCCCTGACCGCAGGATAAATAGTGGCAATCAAAGTAATAAGTATTGCCGAGGCGACTATTATCGTGACATCCGGCCAAAGCACGATCGATACCGGAAGCCTGTCGATATAATAAATGTCCGAAGGCAATTTTATAAACTGGTATTTTTTAAGCAGATTGCATAAGATTATACCTGCCCCCGCCCCGAAAAACGTGCCCAGGGTCCCGATGATCATCCCCTCTAAAGTAAAAATCGTCCTTATGCTTCGGCCGTTCATGCCAAGGGCGCGCAATATACCGATATCCTTGGTCTTTTCTACGACCATCACTATCAAGGTGCTCGCGATATTAAGCGAGGCAACCAGTATTATCAAAGTCAAAAGAATAAACATAGTCAGCTTCTCTAATTTCAGCGCCGCAAAGAAATTCGGCAAGACCTCCATCCAGGTCTTTAAATTGTAATGGTAGCCTAAGACGGAGGAAAGCTCTGTCTTGACTTTATCCGCGGCGTAAAGATCATCCAGCTTAATAGCCACCGCGCCGACCTGCCCGGGCAGGCCCATGATCTCTCGGGCAGTCTCTAAATTCATAAACACAAGCTTTGAGTCATAGTCATACATGCCGGAGGCAAAAACGCCGCTTACCTTAAGGGTGTGCTTTTTCCCGGAAGGAGAATAAACCGTAAGCTCTGACTCCGGGTTACTCCCTAAATATACGGCAAGCTCTCTTCCGATTATGACATCTCCATTTCCAAGGCCGCTGATCTCGCCGGCAATAAGATACTCTTTGAGCTTGCTTACCTGGGGTTCAGTGCGCGGGTCGATCCCCTTAAAATCCACAGCGAGGAATCTATTTTCAGACTTGACCAGCATCTGGCCCTGGATATATGGGCTAATACCTTTTACGCGCGGGTTAACCGCGATTATCTTAGCGATCCTCTCGTAATCGCCCTGGGCCATAGGGCCATAGGAGGTCAAGGTAAGATGCGAGAAATTACCGACGATCTTCTCATGCAGGTCCTTATCAAACCCGGTCATTACCGCGATCACAATGATCAAGGCTGCAACGCCGATTGCGATCCCTAAAATCGAAATAAGGCTGATCAGCGAAATGAATTTCTCTTTGCGCCTTGTGGCCAAATACCGCCAGCTGATAAATAATTCCGTCTTCACTTATTCGCTCTCCGTAGCCCGTAGGGACTGTCCCCACCATGGCTATATCAAGGCGAGCCAAGGGGACTGTCCCTTTACGTTATTCGCTCTCCGGCCTTAACAGCGGGAACAAAATCACATCCCTGATCGAAGCCTGATCAGTCAGAAGCATCACCAATCTATCAATACCAATACCCAGCCCGCCGGCAGGAGGCATGCCATGCTCAAGGGCCAAGACATAATCGTCGTCCACATTCTTCAACTCGTCAGCCTTAAGCTCCTTGATTTCTTCTTCAAAACGGCGGCGCTGCTCTATCGGGTCATTAAGCTCTGAATAGGCATTGCCTACTTCCATGCCGCAGATATACAACTCAAACCTCTCTGAAATCAGAGGGTTATCTTTCTTAACCTTGGCCAGGGGACAAAGGCTGGTAAAATAATCAGTGACAAAAGTAGGATTCATACTCATGTCGTGTTCTAAAGTATCCTCGATCAATTTTGCGATCTGGGTGCGCGATAATTTGGCCGCTTCTTTACCAAAGCCTTTTGCCTGAAGCTTAGCCAACATCACCTCCGCTTCGTCAGAAGGCTCAATACCGTATTTCTCTTTGACGATACCGGCAAAAGAAACCCTCTTCCAAGGAGTAGTCAAATCCACTTCTTTACCCTGATAAGCGAACTTCGTATTGCCAAAAAGTTCTTGGGCCACCTTAGTGATCATATCCTCGCACAACTGCATCATATCCTCATAATTTGCATAAGCAGCATAAACCTCGAGCATAGTAAACTCCGGATTATGCCGGGTTGACACACCTTCATTACGGAATGAGCGGTTTATCTCGTAAACACGCTCTAAGCCACCCACTAAAAGGCGCTTAAGGTATAATTCAGGGGCAATACGCAAATAAAGCCCCATGGAATATTCATTATGGTGCGTCTTAAAAGGCCTGCCTGCTGCTCCGCCGGGAATATTATGCATCATCGGGGTCTCGACTTCTAAAAAGTCGCGGCTATCAAGCATATCCCTGATAGATTTTATAATCTTAGAGCGCGCCACAAAGACTTTCCTTACATCCTCATTGGATATAAGATCAAGGTAGCGCTGGCGGTAACGTATATCCACATCTTTTAAGCCGTGCCACTTCTCCGGAAGCGGACGCAGCGCCTTAGAGAGCACTGCTAATTTTTCCACTTTTAATGTCGGCTCACCGGTGTGGGTCTTAAAAAGCTCACCCTCGACCCAGAGGATATCCGCGATATCAAGATCCGAGAGGATAGCGAAATTTTCAGCGCCAACAATATCAGCTTTGATATAAAGCTGGATGCGCTTTCCGCCCTCTTTCAAATCAAGAAAAGCGGCTTTTCCATGCTGGCGCCGCGCGGTTATGCGGCCACAAAGACTTGCCCTTTTACCTTCTTCAAACGCGTTTAGCGCTTCAGCAATAGTAATATGCTTAGGCACTATACTAGGGTATAAAGGCACGCCTTTCTGGCCCAAGGCCTCTAATTTAGACTTTCTCTGTTGTATAATCTCGTTTAATTCCATAGAGTTAAGATTATATATTAGAATTGAACTTGTGTCAATTAAAGAAACTCTTAAAGCAGGACTTTGGAGCGGGGCCGGGAACGCATGATTTTAATGAATAAACTGGCGATTTGCGGGTCAAATTGAGAGCCGGAATTGTTCTTGATCTCACTTAATGCCTCTTCCGTGGTCAATTTCCTTCTTCGGTAAGGCCGGTCAGAGGTCATAGCATCAAAGGCATCCGCGCAAGCGACTATCTTTGATAAAAGCGGGATCTTATCTTCAGCCAAGCCATCAGGATAACCTGTTCCGTCATATCTCTCATGATGGCCCCTGACAATAGGCAGGGCCGTACTCAAAAATTCCAAGGGACTAAGCATCTCTTCGCCTTTTACCGGATGCAACTCGATGATCGCTCTTTCAGCCGGGGTGAGCCTGCCCGGTTTATTCAGAATAAAATCAGGGATACTGATCTTGCCGATATCATGCACTTCACATCCGTAACGCAGGACCTCAATCTCCGAATCAGACAGGTTCATTTTTTTGGCGACTTCAACAGCTAACCTTGTCACTCTTTCGGTATGTCCGCGCATATAAGGATCCCTTGCCTCTTCAGCCAAAACAAGGGCATGCACCGTGCTAAAATAATTCCTGCGTATATCCTCATAATGCCTGCACTCCTGGATAGCGATGGCGACCTGTGATGCGAATACTGCCAATACCTCTATTTGCTCGACCGAAAAATGCCCCTCTTTTTTGGAGAATGTCGAGATCACCCCCAAAGCCTTATCCTTAGATAAAACAGGCATGCAAACAAAGGATTTAATACCGCGCCTTTTTAATTGCGGATACTTATTTCTTACCTCATTATCCACATTGCAGACCACAACCGGCTTTTTAGATCTTAGCGCCTTTTCGTATATCGGGTTGTCTGCGGCAAGATTCTTCTTCCCCTCTTCAAAGATTAAAAGAGAGCAGGTGTCGGTACGCATAAGTTCGCAAGTCAGGCGGATTATCAGAGAAAAAAGTTTTTTTAAGTCTACTGCGGAATTAAGGGTGTGGTTTACTTTAAAAATATCCTGAAGCTCTTCTTTGATCTTACTTAACTCTCTTATTTTATGCTGGTATTTATGAATGAGGCTTTTTTTGTATCTTTTAAGCTGATCTGTGAGAGACTCAAGTCTGCCGATATTACCAAGTAAGTGCTTATTAACCGCTAAAAGGCGCCTATTTATCCTTTTTAGCCTTGAATTTGCGCGTTTAGCAGGCAATTCTTCCTCCTCAATTGACACCCGGCCTTATCTGATAGGCCGGTGCCTTGTCCTTCTGCAAGAAAAAAGCCGAGTCGCTTATTTTCGGCAACTCGGCGGTCATGTCCTACGCCTTTTTGGGTTCCTTCGGCAGCCTGGCTGTCATTCCCTTCACACCAAAAAGGTGCGGGATTTAGACCCGTAGCTTTGCCCCGACGCTCGCTTACGTTCGGTCGGGGTCCCGACTTCCGATACTCACCTCGTTCATTCGGAACGTCGGGACGCCCCTGTCTTTCGACAGGTTTGCCTTTTCGATAAAAAAACTTATTTCTATAAAAAGTATATGCTATCAAACGCCCCTTGTCAAGGCGAAAAAAATCAGGGTCGATATTCAGAGAGTCTTTTGATACGTTTTAACATATTCGGGTGCGTGCTTAAAAGCTCCATTAATCTATCCCCGAAGTTGAGGCGTATTTGTTTATTTCTTAAGGCCTCAAGCTCCGATACATCGATAGTCCCGCTCTTATCCAAATCCAATTGCGAAAGCTCCTTAATCTCCTTTAACGCGCACGACGGATCATTGACAAAAAACGCCTTTAACCCCTCTACTTCTTTTAATGATTCTTTGTTTATGCGGGCAGAGCCATAGACAAGCTTATAAAGGCTTGAAGCCAGCGCTTGGGGCTGATTGCCCAGAAGTATTGAACCCCTGTCAGCAAAATATTCCCTTATTCGCGAAGCATAAAGCACAAGAAGATTGGTCAGAAAATAAAACAGAAACGCCGCTAACCCGATAAGAACAGTATTGCCCTCCCTGGAATCGCGCCTGCGCCCGAAAAATAAAAACTGCCAGGCGATACGATAAAAGATCATCGGGATGACTGAAAGAAGAGTGATAGTCAAGACGTCCCTGTTTTTCAGGTGGCTTAACTCATGGCCAAGCACAGCCTTTAATTCCTGCTCATTCAAGAGATTCAGGATCCCCTGCGTAACGCAGACCCTTCCGTCTTTTAAACTTCTGCCAAAAGCAAATGCATTGGGGATGGGGATCTGTGCCACGCCGATCCTTGGCGTCGGGATCTGCGCCCTCATGGCCAGGCCTTCGACCATCTGAAACAACCTTGGGTTGTCCTCGCGTTTTAAATACTTCACGCGCATGGTCCACTCGACGATCTTTGGGCCGATCATATACTGGATAAACATCATCACGACAGATATGACTAAATAAAAGGTGAAGTTCCCGGCGTGAAAAAATTTTGTGCCGATCACCACGATCACCGCGTAAATAAACCCGAAAAGTATTGTCAGCAACAACCACATCCTTAATTGCAGAGAAAACATACTTGTCCTCCTCTAAATTTTCTTAGCATATACTACTTGCTCACTTCAGCTTTTATCTTAATCCTGATCACGGGCTTTTCGACAAGCAGCTTCTCTGCGTCGATACTTATTTTTGCCGGAATACTTTCGTTTCCAATATAGATAAAAACGCGCTGCTCAACTATTCCGGAATAACCCTTTGTATTAAACTCAATATTTATTAAAGCCTCTTCATTGGGAGCAAGCTTTCTCTTGTTCGCCTTAGACACTGTGCAGCCGCAAGAGGTGCTTATACGCTTTAGCTCCAGTGTTTTCTTAGAGAGGTTCTTAAGCTTAAATTCATGTTTCAAAAACTGGCCCTCTTTTGCGCTGCCTAAATCAAGAGAATAATCTCCGTTAGAATGTTCCGGGGCCACCGGCCCTCCTGAAGCGAAACCGAAAGAAATAAATGACAAAAACAACAAAAAGAAAACAAACAAACGCCTGCACATTACAATCTCCAGATTAAAAATATGCCTAAGCCAAAAAATAAAACCGCCATAAGGATCTTGATCAGCGCGAGGTGCCGAGCCATAAACTTGGAGAATTGCGCTGAGCTAACACCCGCCAAAGCAAAAACAAAGATCGCCAATAACGGCGCGATAAACATTATATTATAAATAAGAAGGTAACTGAAAGCCTGGAATTTGAGGTCAGTGGTCTTCAAAATGAATGATATCGTCGGCAAGTACAACTGGCCGGTACAAACAGCTTCCAGCAAACATATCAAGAATCCTGTTACGAGGGCGCTAAGGATCAACCTTCCTATATGAGCGTTCTGACCGGCATCCCTCATCTCCTTTGTTTTGCGGTAATGCATACCGATCACAGAATGTATCTGGTCTTTAACGGCCTTAGGAAGCTGCAAAATCATCCCTTCCGCGCTGCCCGTCCTTTTAAACTTCAGGAAATCATAAACCGCCAGGGCTCCGAGGGCGATACTTAGTATTCCTATAAATAAAGTCAACCCGCGCGTGACGACCCAAAACCCTTTAAGGCTGTAAAGAAAATTGAATATTCCTAAGCCGATTAAAAAATAGGTGACAAAAACCGAAAGGATAAAACAGGAGCCGATGGCAACCAGCTCCCTTCTGCGATATCCCTGCAGCGCAAGGAAAGAAATAAAAAATACAATAACCGTAAAAGCGCAAGGATTAAAACCATCCTCGAGGCCTGCGATTATGACCCCCAAAAGCTTAAAACGCTTGAAGAATTCTTTGATGTTTACGGATTTCAACTCCTCTTCTTTGTGTATCTTGTCCAAAGAGCGCATAATAAGCGCCCTCAGGCCCTCCCTGAGCTGGCCTTTGTCCATCAGGAACTCTCCCTCCATAAAGAAGGACGGGACTTTGAGTTCTATCTTATTTTTATATTTTTCTTCGAGGGAGAAAAAATAAATATAATTGTCCTCCTCGTCTATATCCCTGTATTCAATAGCGATCCTTCCTTTAAACTCCTTTTCTATCTCGGGAATTATCGTATTCTTAACCACCAGGCATTTATGGCACGTGGGGGAATGAAATATTATAAGGCGCGGGAGTTCTTTGGCAAAACCTGCTCCGGCCGCGAAGATAAACAGGCCGCATAAAATGACCGATAACTTAGCTTTTTTTAACATAAAGAAATGATACCACAAACCGGCTCGGATTCAACAAAGAATTTGACAGGAAAAAGCTTTTGTAATACACTAAACTCATGGCTGAGAAGAAAATGACCCTTCAAAACCGCATCACCCTGCTGATGGTTATCTCTTCCATATTATTCATCAGCGCCTTCACCACAATTCAGCTATTCAACCAGACCCAAAACATTAACCGCTTTAATTCTTACCGGGCTAATATGGCCAGTAAGATAGTCAAAGATTACCTTGAAGCGGCCCTTAAACAGTCCCCTGCTAATGAAGCGCAAAGCTATATCCAGTCAAACCTCAAAGAGCTAAAGGACACCAATATAGTCGAGGATTCGATAGTCTATGACGAAGAGGGCTCGATCATAGCCGCCACAGAAAGCGCGCTTATCGGAGAAACCGCCAGGTACAAAGATATAAGTAAGGCCGAACAGCTAAAATACCTGAACAAAGAAGACAGGTGGTTCCTGCCGGAAATCGACAATTACAGGAAACAGCTGGATATATTCCTGATCTTAAAAAAAGGCCCGCAGGAACAGCTTAGTTATGTGGCAAAGATATCTTTCCCTCTGGCTAATATACAACAGGCCTTACTTGCCGTATACGGCCCGGTGCTCCTCTCAATAATTATAATCATCCTTGCGAACATCATCTTCGGTTATCTTCTCTCCAAAACAGTCATCGGCCCGATAAAGATGCTTAATAATGTGACCAAGACTATCGCTGGAGGAGATCTTACTGTCAGGACCCATATAGATACCAATGACGAACTGGAAGAGCTTGGCGAAACTTTTAACCATATGACCGTCGAACTTATTAAGATGAAAGACCGCGCCGAGAATGCTAATCCGCTCACCAAGCTGCCCGGAAACATCGTCATCCATGAAGAAGTCACAAAAAGGATCAAAAACAACCAGCAATTTATGGTCATTTACTGCGACCTTGACAACTTCAAGGCCTTTAACGATAAATACGGCATTGCTAAGGGCGATGAGGCGATAAAGCTGACTGCGGATGTCTTTAAGGAAGCGGCTAAACTAAAAGGCGACGCGGGAGATTTTATCGGGCATGAAGGCGGAGACGATTTTATTCTCCTGACCACCCCGGAAAAAGCGCAAGGTGTAGCCGATCATATCACAAGCGAATTTGACAAGCGCGTGCGCGCGCTTTATTCCGATGAGGATTTAAAACAGGGCTTTATTATCGCCCACGCAAGGGACGGCTCGGTAAAACAGTTTCCGATAATGACGATTTCTCTGGCAGGGGTCACTAACGCGCATAGGGTGATTACAAGCTATGGAGAAGTAACGAATATCGCGGCTGAAGTCAAGAAAAAAGCCAAGGCTGTTGAAGGAAGTGTGTTTGTAATAGATATCAGGAAAGAATCGCGACCGATGTAAGCACTTAAAGGTTAATCGGCATTCCACCACTTATTAGGGAATTTCTTCCTTAAGATCCTATCGCCCTCTCCTATCGGTTTCAAATTCATTGAACGCATATCCGCATCCAACATTATCTTTGCCAGATCCTTGAAAAGGATCTTTGGCTGCCATTTCAGGGCCTTTTTTGCCTTGGACGCGTCGGCGATGAGATTCTCTACTTCCGTCGGGCGGAAATAACGAGGGTCAATTTTGACATATTTTTTCCAATCAAGCCCCACATAACTAAAGACCTCTTTGACAAAATCCCTTACTGAATGTGAGTGGCCTGTGCCGATCACGTAATCATCGGATTTTGGAAGCTGTAAGAGTTTCCACATCAACTCAACATATTCAGGGGCAAACCCCCAGTCCCTTCTTGCCTCTAAATTACCTAAATAAAGCACAGATTGTTTTCTGGCGATTATCGAGGCGACGGCACGGGTGATCTTACGGGTGACAAAGGTGCCACCTCTGCGCGGACTTTCATGGTTGAACAGGATCCCGTTAGAGGCAAACATCTTGTAGCCATCGCGGTAATTCCTGACCATCCAGTAGGAATAAACTTTAGAGCAGGCATAAGGGCTCCTTGGCCAGAAAATGGTTTTTTCGCTCTGTGGAGGATGAGAGGCGCCAAACATCTCGCTTGAAGATGCCTGATAGAATTTTATTTTCAGGCCGCTTCTTCTGACTGCCTCTAAAATACGTGTCGTCCCAAGGGCAGTGACATTACCGGTATATTCAGGTATATCAAAACTGACCCTGACATGGCTCTGCGCCCCAAGGTGGTATATTTCATCGGGCTTGATATTATAGACCATATTGCTGATCTGCTCGGCGTCGGAAAGATCGCCGTAATGAAGGAACATCTTTGCCTTTGCGCTGTGCGGGTCTACATATATCTGATCCAAGCGCTCAGTGTTAAAAGTGCTGGCCCTTCTGACAATACCATGCACCTGATAACCCTTTGAAAGTAAAAGTTCTGCTAAATAAGAACCGTCCTGACCGGTAATTCCAGTAATCAAAGCCCTTTTCATAATCTTCCTCTCCTTTAGCTAAATTAACGCCATAAGTTTAACATAAATCAAATGAAAACAAAAGCAAAATCAAGACCCGGTCTTGACTTTCTATCCCAATGCTAAGACCGGGTCTTGATTTTAACATCCCATTTTTCATAAATACTCTGCAGCCATATATGAGCTGCGCACATAAGGAGCACTTTCAATATGCGAGAACCCAAGCCCCTCGCCTTTTTTCTTATAATAATCGAATCTCTCCGGATCAATATATTCCTTTACCGGATAATGGCGCTTACTCGGAGCAAGATACTGGCCTATGCTTAAGAAATCGCATCGGGCCATGCGCAAGTCATCCATTACAGAAATGACTTCTTCCTCTTTCTCTCCCAAACCAAGCATAATCCCTGATTTTGTCTTAACATCAGGAGATAACTCTTT
>JAHJJA010000032.1 GCA_018822885.1 Candidatus Omnitrophota bacterium | reverse complement strand
TTAGCCCTCATTCATGGCAGGCCTTTGAATTCCAGTGGCCTGGGCCTTTAGGGGGGTATTTCCGTCCGTTGCAATGGATGCCTTATTTATTAGGTAAATTTATTGCCGGCTTACCCGTGCCTCCTGACCCGCGCTGGCAAACCGGCAATTTCCTTTTCTCCTTTCATTTGCTTAATGTCATTTTTCATCTGGCTAATATATTGTTAGTCTATATTATCGCCTGTTTTGTTTTCAAGTCTCGGCCGCTGGGCGCGTTGGCTTCATTAATCTTCGCGGTTCATCCGATAGGGCCTGAAGTAGTCGGCTGGATCGCCGTGTTTGGCGATGCCGCTTGCGCGTTTTTTATGCTCTTGTCAATGGTGCTTTTCGGGCAATTTTACTTAAAAGGCAGGAAGGTTTATTTTGCCGGTTCCATTATAAGCTTAATCTTGGCTTTGTGCTCAAAGGAAGCCGCGCTTATCGCGCCTTTTATGATAATCCTCGCCTTCCTGTTTTTACGTAAAAGCCGGCGATCAGAGTTAATAGGCAGGCCTTCCCCCTGGCTGCTTTCTTATTTTTTGATCGTCTCTTTATATTTTACTGTCCGAAATCTCATCCTGCCGCGGGCGGCATTCGAGTTCATTAGGAATCCTCGGGAGATATTAGTTAAGCTGGCCTATTATCTACGGGATTTGTTTTCTCCGGTTGAGCTTCAGGCCGTGAAGGATTTTGTTTATGCGCATTCACTGCTTTTGTGGGTACTTGGCCTCGGGGTTATCCTGATGATTTTGGCCGGTTATTTGCTTCTTAGAAAATTCAGGAAATCCCGTATAATCTATTTTTCTCTCGCCTGGATAGCGCTTAGTTTGCTGATCCCGCTGTTAATACCTTTTTCGCCGATGCGCCGGCACGTTTATTTTGCTTTGGCAGGAGCGAGTATCCTTATGGCGCAGGTTTTCCTTTTTATTAGAGTAAGAAAGCTCGCGGTTTTTTTATTGGCTTTATTCATTATTCTTGAGGCATGGACTACCATAGGCAGAAATCATCTTTTTCAGGTCGCTGGCGCAACGGTCAGGGATGGATTATCAGATCTTAAGGCAGAGCTGCCGGCCGTTGAGCCGGGAAGTATCATCTGTTTGGCGGGCCTTCCCGGGACTATCAGTAATACGCCGTCTTTCTGGGCCGCGACCGAAGCAAAAATCTGGTATCTATATAAGGATATGAATCTTGATGTGCTTTGCCTGTCGATCATTTATTTTAAAGAAGGCGGCCCAAAAGATTCTCTATTTGAGTTTCCTGATGATCACACTTTTATTCAGTCAATGGATACTACCCTTGATGAATCAATAAGAGTGCCGGGGGAGAGCGCTGGCAATAAAGACAGCGGATGGGTTTGGCGCGATAACGGTAAGTACCGTTTTAAGATCCTGGGCCGGGATAATTTTGGCCATGTAAACAAGGCTAAGTTTGAGTTAGATAGGCAGTATACGAGGGGAAAACGGATTTATTTAATCGGGGTCAAGGCAGGCAAGGTAAAAGTTTTAAGATCTTACATCGCAAAATGAAGAAAATCTGTCATGTAGTGGAGGAGTTAAGGATAGGCGGTTTGGAGCGTACGGTAATCCAGATCGCCTCGGGCCTTGAGAGATCGTTATACTCGCAGGAGATCTGGTGCTTAAGAGAAAAAGGGGTATTGGCTGAAGAAGCGGAAAATAAGGGAATCGCGGTAAAACAATTTGATTTTCAAGGGGGCATCAGTTTGCCTAAGATCATTAAGCTGGCTGACGAGCTTAAGAGGGGAAAGTTTCAGATCGTCCACAGCCACGATATATATCCGAGTGTTTGGGCGATTGCGGCAGCAGCCTTTGCCGGCGTTCCTTACAAGATCATGCATTGTCAGAGTACTTATTACGCACTTCCCTTTAAGGATAAGATTAAGCTTAAGTTACTTAGTCTTTTCATCGACCGGTTTATCGCTGTTTCTAAGGCGGTCAAGTTGAGCCTTGAGAAATGCGCATTGATTAGCGCTAAGAAAATCGAGGTGGTTTATAATTGCTGCGCGCGATTTAACCGTTCACCTGAACAAAAAGTTCCGGAGACACTGCGGGAATTTGGAATTAAAGAGGGAGATTTTGTGATCGCCAGCATCAGCCGTTTGGAAGCGCATAAAGGCCACAGTTACCTGGTTGAGGCGCTTTCCGGGCTCAAAGATGTCCAGGGGCTTAAGTGTTTGATTATAGGGGACGGCCCGGCAAAGAGGGACCTGGAGCTCTTATGCGAGAGCCTGGGAGTAAAGGGGGAAGTGATTTTTACAGGCATGCGTTCCGATATAAGCAGGATTCTTTCTGTCGCCAGCGTATACGTGCAGCCGTCGGCATTAAGAGAGGGCTTGCCTCTGACATTGGCAGAGGCGGCTTCAGCAGGACTGCCATTGATCGCGACAAATATCGGCGGGAATCCCGAGATAGTCAGGGATCCGGTGAACGGTTTTATTGTCGAGCCAAAGGATCCGCAAGCCCTGGCAGAGAAGATCCTGTATTTGCGCAATAATCCTGAAAAAAGAAAATCAATGGGTGAAAACTCGCAAAAGCTCTGGCGTGAAAGTTTCTCCGAAGAAGTCATGCTGGGTAAGATACGTAAGATTTATGAATAAAACAGTCAGTATCGTTATACCAAGCCTGAACAGCAGGGAACTGCTTAAGGATAATCTTCCTGTATTGATCCGTAATACCAAGAAGCTGGCGCCGCAGGTTGAGATAATAGTAGTTGATGACGGCTCTACCGATGGGACAAGTGATTTCTTGAGAAGCGCCTTTAGTGAGGCCAAGGTAATAACGCTTGAGAAAAATATGGGTTTTGCTTTTGCTTGTAACGCCGGGGTGAAGGAGTCAAAGGGGGAACTGGTTTATCTTTTGAACTCCGATATTAAGGTAAGCGAAAATTTCCTGGAGCCGCTGGTAGAGCATTTCCAGGATCCCGGATGTTTTGCCGTCAGCTCGGTTGAAAGCGAAGGCCAGTCAGGGATCTCGCTGGCTAAATTCAAAATGGGGATCTTCTGGTATTGGTATGAAGATATTGAAAATCCCGATCGTGAAGCGATGGAGGTATTTTGTGTTTCCGGAGGCCACTCCCTTTATGATAAAAAGAAATTTTTAGAATTGAGAGGATTCGATACGCTTTTTAGCCCTATTTACGCTGAAGACGGAGATATCTGCTGGCGTGCCTGGAAGACGGGCTGGAAAAGCCTGATTGAACCAAGAAGCGTAGTAGCGCATGAATGCCAGGCCACATTGAAAAAGCTTTATTCACCGAAGGAAATCCTTAATATCCACTGGAAGAACAGGTTGCTTATGACGTGGAAGAATATCTCTCCTAAATGGATGATAGCCAAGGCTTGCCTGTTGGCCGTTCCGGGGGCATTAGGAAGCATTCTTATCGGTAAAAGCGAGTTTGCTGTTGGGTTCCTGCGCGCTGTCAGTAAATTACCCGAATTAATGACGTCAAGAAAGAGGGATTTTATCAGGACTCCAAAGTTTTCAGATTATGAACTTTTTAGAAGATTTTCCCATCCTCCGAAGTTCAAGCCCTATAAGATCTTGTATCTGCATGAGACAGCAGAAATAAGCGGCGCCGAGAATAGCCTTTTAAATTTAGTCAAGAATTTAAACAAAGACCTGTTTAAGCCGGTATTTGTCTTACCCGGACATGGGGCGCTGTCAGAGGAATTGCGGAAACTGGGGATAGAGGTGCTTTTTATGGATTTCCCGAGAGTAAGGTGTTTGCGCGGAGTCTCTAAAGCAATAGGTATGCTTAAGAAAATAATTAAAGAGAAGAACGCAAGCCTTATTCATTCTAACAGTATACGCACGCATATTTATGGCGCGATCGCCGCGAAAAAAAGCCGCGTGCCTTGCGTCTGGCACCAGCGTAATTTGATCACCAGCGAGTTGATCGATCCTGATATGGAGATTTCTTTTCTGGCGGATAAAATAATTTGTAATTCACAGGCTATTGCCAGGCGTTTTCAGGATAAAAGCGGGAATCTGCCTGAGAAAGTAGCTGTAGTTTATAACGGAGTGGATTTGTCCAGGTTCAATCCTTGTCTAAGCGCTAAAACTTTAAGGCAGGAGTTTAATATCTCTGATTCGGATATTGTGATCGGCATTGCTTCCAGATTCGGCAAAGACAAAGGGCATGAGGTTTTTTTGAGGGCTGCAAGGCTTTTAGGAAATTACAAATTCCTGATCGTCGGTGATGCCGTATTCAAGCAGGACAAATGGAGAGAGGCGCATTTAAGAAAAATGGCGCAATATCTGGGGATGAGTGATAAGATAATATTCTCCGGCCCAAGAAAAGATATGCCTGAAGTTTACGCGGCTATGGATATTTTTGTCTTGGCTTCAGAAGCAGAGCCCTGCGGAAGGGTTTTGATAGAGGCGATGAGTTGCGCTAAGCCTGTTGTCGCTACTAATTCCGGGGGCACGCCTGAAATTGTGCAGGATGGCAAAAGCGGGATACTGTTTAAACCAAAGGACGCGCGCTCGCTTGCTAACGCGATAGAAAAACTTGCGGCAAATGAATCCCTGCGCAGGCAGATGGGGGAGCAGGGCAGAAAGATAGCGGAAGAAAATTTTAGCATTGCCTTGAATGTTTTGAAGATCGAGGAAATTTATAAATGCTTAATCCGTTAATGTTGACCTTATGCTTTTGCTGACGGCACATTTAATTTTTTGCCATCGATAGTACTAGAAACAGGTCTGCGAGGGATTACGGCGAGCGCAGGTCCCCAATGTTAGGAGAGGCTATCCGAGAGCGAGCCGTAAACCGAAGCAGACGGTAAAAAATTTTGTGACGGAAGCGAAAGCATAAGGTCAATAAACCGTGAAAAGTTATGAAACTTTCAGTGGTAGTGATTACGAAGAATGAAGAAGAGAATATCCGAGAATGCCTTGAGTCAGTGAAGTTTGCGGATGAGATAGTCATTGTCGATGACTTTAGCATTGATAATACGGTCTCTATCTGCAGGGAGTACACCGATAAGATTTATACGAGAGAGCTTGATGGATTCGCTAAACAAAAGCAGTTTGGCGTTGACAGGGCCAAAGGAGAGTGGATACTTGTCTTAGACGCTGATGAGCGCCTGACCCCTGAGTTGCAAAAAGAAATATTGGCCACTTTGAGCCGCGATTCTGATTATGCCGGTTTTAAGATATTGCGCAAAAGTTTTTATCTTGGCAGTTGGATCCGCCATTGCGACTGGTACGTAGCTATCTTAAGGTTGTTTAGAAAGGATAAGGGGTGGTTTGATTCAAGACTGGTCCATGAGAATATCCATGTAAGCGCAACAATAGGAACATTGAGGCATCCTATGCTTCATTATTCA
>JAHJJA010000031.1 GCA_018822885.1 Candidatus Omnitrophota bacterium | reverse complement strand
CCGTCAAAGTCGGCGTTAAACGCAGTACAAACTAATGGATGGATCTTAATGGATTTACCTTCGATAAGTAACGGTTGGAACGCCTGGATACCCAAGCGATGCAATGTGGGCGCGCGGTTTAATAACACCGGATGATCTTTTATAACTTCATCTAAGATATCCCAAACCTCGATCTTGCCGCGCTCGACCATTCTGCGTGCGCCTTTTATTGTATGCACAAACCCTTTTTCTCTTAATTTTTTAATGATAAACGGCTCAAATAATTCCAAAGCCATCTGCTTAGGCAGGCCGCATTCATGAAGTTTTAACTCGGGACCGACAACGATTACTGAACGTCCGGAGTAATCAACGCGCTTACCAAGAAGATTCTGGCGGAAACGCCCCTGCTTACCCTTAAGCATATCCGAGAGCGACTTCAGGGGACGATTATTGGCACCCATGACTGCCTTGCCATGCCTGCCGTTATCAAGCAAGGCATCTACTGCTTCCTGGAGCATGCGCTTTTCATTGCGGATGATAATTTCCGGGGCGCTTAGCTCCATTAATTTCTTTAAACGATTATTACGGTTAATGACGCGACGATATAAATCATTCAGGTCGCTTGTGGCAAATCTGCCCCCATCTAACGGCACTAAAGGCCTTAGATCCGGCGGGATAACAGGTAAGATCTCCATGATCATCCACTCCGGCCTGTTTCCTGACTTCTTGAAGTCTTCAATGATCTTAAGCGACTTTAAGCCTTTACGGCTGTTAAGAACATCTTTTGTTTTCTCGAGATCCTTGCGGACCTTTCTGCATTGGACATCAAGATCAAGCTCCTTTAATAAATCTCTGATCGCCTCTGCGCCAATCCTTGCTTTAAAGTTTGATCCATATTTAGTGACAGCCTCCTGATACTCTTCCTCGCTTAAAAGCTGTCTCTTCTTTAAAGGAGTGTTGCCCGGGTCCACTACGACATATTCCTCGTAGTAAATCACCTTCTCAAGGTCCCTTAAACCAATATCAAGCAATGCGCTCATACGGCTAGGCACTGCCTTAAAAAACCAGATATGCGTAACAGGAGCAGCTAAATCGATATGACCCATGCGCTCTCGCCTTACAGATGAGCGGTCAATAGTTACACCGCAGCGATCGCAGGTTATGCCTTTAAACTTTATACCTTTATATTTACCACAGTTACATTCCCAGTCACGCACCGGGCCAAAGATCTTTTCGCAGAAAAGCCCGTCTTTTTCCGGCTTTAATGTGCGGTAATTAATAGTCTCCGCCTTTTTTATCTCACCCTTAGACCAGGATTTAACAATCTGGGGAGAGGCGATCTTTATCGAGATGCTGTCAAAAGAAACTATCTCATCAACCTTTGTCTTTTCGCGGTCTGCCATTTTTTACCTATTTCGCTTTCTCTGTGCGAATGTCAAGGCCTAGGCCCTGCAATTCTTTGATCAAAACGTTAAAAGATTCCGGCGTCCCGTGTGTCAGACGCTGTTCGCCCTTTACGATCGCTTCATAGATCCTGGTCCTGCCTGAAACGTCATCGCTCTTTACGGTGAGCATTTCCTGCAAACTAAACGCCGCGCCGTAGGCCTCTAATGCCCAGACTTCCATTTCGCCCAGCCTCTGGCCGCCAAACTGTGCCTTTCCGCCTAAGGGCTGCTGTGTAACCAATGAATACGGCCCGATTGAACGCGCATGGATCTTCTCGTCGACCAAGTGGATCAGTTTCATGATATACATGTAGCCTACAGTAATTTTATGATCAAAAGGCTCTCCTGAGTATCCATCGTAAAGATTGACTTTCCCGTCTTCGGGAAGCCCGGCCTTTTTTAGCATTTCTTTGATCTCTGATTCGCTTGCCCCGTCAAAAACAGGACAGCTGACACTTATACCTAAAGCCTTTGCGGCCCAACCAAGGTGGCACTCTAAGATTTGGCCGACGTTCATACGCGAAGGAACACCGAGCGGATTCAGCACTATCTCAACAGGGGTCCCGTCAGCCATAAAAGGCATATCCTCTTCGGGAACGATACGCGCGACTACGCCCTTGTTTCCGTGGCGGCCGGCTAATTTATCGCCTTCCGAAAGTTTGCGCTTTGTAGCGATGTAGACTACGACCCTCTTTAAAACGCCGGCAGGCAATTCATCTCCGCGGCGAACCTTCTCCACTTCCTGCTCCTGCTCAGCTAATAATTCCTGGATCTGTTCGTCAAAAGAAGCGGACAATATCTTTGCTTCTTCATTATCGCTAAAATCCATCTTCTCGACCTTCTTCTTATCTATACCTAGAAGCTGAGCGAGCCTGGCTGTTTTTTCTGTCTGAGCAAACTCTATTTCCTGCTTGTAGTATGCTTTTAATTCCTTGATTTTCTGGAATTCTTTGGATTTTTCTTCCTTTGATTTTCTTCCGCGGTCTTTACGCGAAAAAACATGCACCTCTATGACTACGCCCTCTACTCCGGGAGGAACGATCAGAGAAGTATCGCGCACATCTCCGGCCTTCTCTCCGAATATCGCGCGCAACAATCTCTCTTCCGGGGTAGGTTCAGAATCCGTCTTAGGGGTGATCTTACCTACCAGGATATCTCCAGGACTGACTTCGGCTCCGATACGGATAATACCGTTTTCATCCAGGTTACGCAGCGCTTCCTCGCTGACATTCGGTATATCGCGGGTTATCTCTTCATTCCCCAGGCGGGTTTCAGTTGCTTCTATTTCAAACTCTTCGATATGTATAGAGGTAAAGGCATCTTCTCTCACTATCTTCTCATTGATAAGTATAGCGTCTTCAAAGTTATATCCGCGCCAAGGCATAAAAGCAGCCAAGACATTTCTTCCTAAAGCCAATTCCCCGCCATTTGTCGCGATCCCATCAGCAAAAACATCACCTTTTTCTACCTGCTGGCCCGGCTTGACTAATGGCCTCTGGTTTAAACAGGTGTCCGCGTTTGTGCGGGTAAATTTCTTAAGACGATAAATCTTCTTTCCGATAGTTACCGAAGACGAATCAACACTGGTCACCTTGCCTGATTCTTCAGCCAAAACCACTGTCCCTGAATCGCGCGCTACTTTCTCTTCCATCTGGGTCCCGACCAAAGGAGGCTCGGTGATCATCAACGGAACAGCCTGTCTCTGCATATTTGAACCCATAAGTGCTCTGTTTGCATCGTCATGCTCTAAAAACGGGATCAGGGAAGCAGCCACAGAAACAAGCTGCTTAGGAGAAACATCCATATACTGGACCTGCTTACCGGCGACCTTGGGAAAATCATCCTTGAATCGACAGGAGACTTCGCGATCAGTAAAATTACCGCTTTCATCAAGCTGGGCATTCGCCTGAGCGATCACCTTGTCTTCTTCTATATCAGCAGTAAGATAATCAATCTTTTTGGTTACTCGCCCATCTTCAGCCTTTCTATACGGAGTCTCAAGCAAACCTAATTGATTGACTCTGGCAAAAGTGCTTAAAGAAGCGATGAGGCCGATATTCGGTCCTTCAGGGGTTTCAATAGGACAAACCCGGCCATAATGCGACGGGTGTATATCTCTTACTTCAAAACCGGCGCGTTCTCGTGAAAGGCCACCGGGCCCTAGTGCGCTTAAACGCCTCTTGTGCGTCATCTCAGCCAACGGATTAATCTGGTCCATAAACTGCGAAAGCTGGGATCGCGCGAAGAAATCCCGAATCTGATTCGACAGCAATTTAGAATTAATAAGGTAATGCACGTTCAGGTTGTCGAGCTCGCCGATTATACTTAATCTCTCTCTTATGGAACGCTCCACTCGCGATAACCCGATCCTTACCTGGTTCTGCACAAGCTCTCCGACAGTCTTAACGCGGCGATTACCAAGGTGATCAATATCGTCGATTTTTCCAATGCCTTCCTTTAAGTTAATGAGATATTCTATTACCTTTATTACAGTGGCTGAATCAAGAATCCTTTTTTCTAATGAAACATCCATCCCCAATTTTCTATTCAGGATAAATCTGCCCACGCGCTCAAGGTCATAACGGGCAGGATCAAAAAATAATCTATAGAATAACGCCTCAGCCGCCTCTTTTGTCACCGGTTCGGTCGGGCGCAT
>JAHJJA010000030.1 GCA_018822885.1 Candidatus Omnitrophota bacterium | reverse complement strand
CGCTTATCCCGTTTTTCATCTATCCAATCATCTTAGTTTCTCTGGGGGGCTTGCCAGCGGGTTATCTGTTGAAAAAAGTATTGATAATCTCTCCGTTTGCCATACTGGTCGGGATGTTTAATCCTATTATTGATAGGCGCATATTGATGCATATCGGCTCGATCGGGATCTCCGGAGGATGGGTATCTTTCCTCTCGATTATTTTGCGTTTTCTATTAACAGTAACAGCGGCACTGATCTTGATATCTTTGACAGGGTTTAATGCTGTTTGTGCGGCGCTGGCAAAATTCCGCGTGCCAAGGCCTTTTATAACCCAGCTTTTATTTTTCTACCGCTATATTTTTGTTTTGACTGATGAGGCCGAAAGGATGGTTCGCGCCGCTTCATTTCGTGCTTTCAGTTCGCGTTCAGTAAAGTTTAAGGTCTTTATTTCTCTCATCGGTAATTTATTATTACGTACTCTGGATCGCGCCGAGAGGATCTATCGTTCTATGTGTTGCCGTGGGTTCGACGGCACCATACGTATTATCAGGTTCATGAAAATAAGTTATCCGGAAATCATATTTATCTTTGGCTGGTCAGCGTTGTTTATATTCTTAAGGTTTAATAATGTCGCCTTAAATCTAGGCGCGTTAGTCACGGGATCTCTAAGATGAGCCATCACATTGTGGAGGCAGTTGATTTGCATTATGTTTATCCCGACGGAACGGTGGGGTTAAAAGGAGTGTCTTTTCGCATTTCCCATGGAGAGTCAGTGGCTTTTGTCGGAGAAAATGGTGCCGGTAAATCAACGCTCTTACTTCATTTAAATGGATACCTATCTTCTTCACATGGGACTTTACGCATCGGCGATTGCGCGCTGGCCAAAGAGAATCTAAACTCTGTGCGCCGCAGTGTGGGCATGGTTTTTCAGAATCCTGATGATCAGTTGTTCATGCCTACAGCTTTTGACGATGTAGCATTTGGGCCGTTAAATCTTGGATTGGAAAAATCTGATGTTGAGAGGGTGGTGGCAGGAGCTCTTGAGACTGTCGGAGTGGCGCATTTGGCAAAGCGGCCGCCGTATAAGCTTTCGCAGGGGGAGAAGCGCGCGGTTTCGATTGCTACGGTGCTGGCTATGTCTCCTAATATCCTTGTAATGGATGAGCCTACTTCAAGCTTGGATCCTCGTTCGCGCAGAAGATTGATCGAGTTGCTTAAGACCTTCAGGCACACAAAAATAATCGCTACTCATGATTTGGATATGGCTTTAGATTTGTGCGAGCGCACAATCGTGCTTCATCAAGGCAGGATCACTGCCGACGGTAAAACTCAAGAAATTTTGCGCGATGACGAATTATTACGCTCAAGCAGTCTTGAAAAACCGCTTAGCCTGCAAAAAAGATAATGAATAAGACTCCTCTTTATGAAGCTCATGTAGCGCTTGGGGCAAAAATGGCTCCATTTGGCGGCTGGTTAATGCCGATTCAATATGAAGGTATTTTGGCTGAACATGCGCATACGCGTAATGGAGTATGTGTTTTTGATATCTGTCATATGGGTGAGTTTTTGATAGAAGGGGATGCTGTTAAAATCGGCCTTGATCAGATAGTCACTCAAGATATAACCTCGATGCCGGAGGGAGCTTGTCGTTATGGATTTATGCTTAACAAACATGGCGGGGGGATCGATGACCTTGTTGTTTATCGGATCAAGAAAGATAGCTGGATGCTGGTTGTGAATGCCGCCACGATCTGGAAGGATGAGACTCATCTTAAAGAGAATTTCCGGGGAGAATATCGCTTTGAAAATGTCTCAAGCGCTACCGGAAAGCTCGATGTCCAGGGCCTTCAGTCAAAAGAGCTATTAAATGGGATCTTTGGAGAAAATATTGCCAAGCTTAAATATTATACATTTGCAGACTTCATTTTTGATAAAGTTCGTTGTATAATAAGCAGGACCGGTTATACCGGAGAATTGGGTTATGAAATATACGCTCCCAATGAACAGATAGTCAAGCTTTGGGATTTATTGCTTAGTGACCCACGAGTAAAACCTGCCGGATTAGGTTGTCGTGATACCCTTCGTCTTGAAATGGGTTATCCTCTTTACGGTCAGGATATAGATGCTGATCATTCGCCGATAGCGGCAGGCTTTGAGAAATACGTAGATTTTTTTAAGGAGTTTATTGGTAAGGCCGCTTTGCTGGAAGAAAAGAGCAGTGGCTCAAAAGAGCATTTAATTTGTTTTAAGGCTGATTCACGCCGTTCCCCCCGTCATAATTTTGCAATATATGCGCAGGGAAAACAGATCGGCGTAGTAACAAGCGGTTCTTTTTCGCCGAGCCTGGGAGTTGGAATAGGAATGGGGTATGTTTCCGGAAACTGCAGTGTTGGGGATAAGCTTGTGGTTAAAGAAGCCGCTACCGAAATCCCTGTGACAGTAGTAAAAAAACCTTTTATCGGTAAAACGTCATTATAATCGGAGGAAGTCTTATGAATGTTCCAGCTAATCTTTTTTATACCAAGGATCATGAGTGGGCGCGCGTCGAAGGCAAAAAAGTATACGTCGGAATCACTGATCATGCCCAGTCAGCATTAGGCGATATAACTTTTGTGGATCTGCCAAAGATCGCTGAGGAACTCAAGCAGGCAAAGTATTGCGCGACAGTAGAGTCGGTCAAGGCGGCCTCAGAAGTATACGCTCCTTTTTCGGGCAAGGTGATTTTAGTCAATTCCGATCTGGCCGCGCATCCTGAATTAGTAAATCAATCCCCCTATGAAAAGGGTTATTTTTTTGTCATGGAAATATCAAATGAATCTGAAAAAACAAATCTTATGGATGCAAAAGCTTATACGGTTTATCTTGAGGGGCTTTCTAAATGAGTTATGTTGCGCACACAGAAGAAGATATTAAATCAATGCTTAAGGCCATAGGCGCCTCGAGTATTGATGATCTTTTTAAGGATATCCCGGAGTCACTTAGGCCAAAGTCTTTTAATATCCCAGCAGGTAAGTCTGAATTTGAAGTAAGTAATCACCTAAAGAAACTTTCCCGCAAGAATGCGACAGGGCTGGTCAATTTCGTGGGTGCCGGTTTCTACGATCATTATATCCCGGCGGCAGTTGATGCTATTGTCAACCGTCCGGAATTCTACACTGCTTATACCCCGTACCAACCAGAGTGTTCACAAGGTTGGCTTCAGGCGATATACGAATATCAAACGGTTATCTGCGAGCTTACCGGCCTTGATGTGTCTAATGCCTCATTGTACGACGGAGGCACTGCCCTTTATGAAGCGGCGATGATGGCGATAAGGCTTACGGGCCGCAATAAAATAATCATGGACAGCGGGGTGAGTCTGATTTATCGCACTATGCTTTATACTTACACATCAAATCTTTCAGTAGAATTCCACGAGATCCCGGTAGTGCATGGCAAGAGCTCCAGGGAGGAGGTCCTTAAGCTTCTTGATGATAAGACCGCGGCAGTGATCCTGCAGAATCCTAACTTTTTTGGAGCTGTAGATGATTATAGCGATGTCGTTGAACAGGCGCATAAGGTCGGGGCCTTGGTAATAGCTTCGGTGTATCCGATATCTTTGGGTATGCTTAAATCTCCCGGAGAGATGGGTTTTGATATTGCTACCGGCGAGGGGCAGAGTTTAGGCATTCCGCTTTCTTTCGGAGGGCCGTATCTTGGTTTTATGGCCGCCAAGAAAGAATTAGTCAGGCAGATGCCCGGAAGGATTGTGGGGGCAACTCTTGATTTAGACGGAAAAAGGGGGTTTGTGTTGACCTTACAGACGCGCGAACAGCATATCCGCAGAGAAAAGGCGACTTCTAATATTTGTTCCAATGAAGCGCTCTGCGCTTTAAGGGCGGCAGTATTCAGTTCTCTTTTAGGAAGAGATGGTTTTAAAGAGCTGGCAGAGCATAATTATCAGAAGGCCGAGTTTGCAAAAGACGTTTTTTCTTCTGTAAGCGGGGTTGAGGTAAAGAAAAGCTCGCATACTTTTAATGAATTTACCGTGAAACTGCCGCGCCATGCGGATGAAATAGTTTATCG
>JAHJJA010000029.1 GCA_018822885.1 Candidatus Omnitrophota bacterium | reverse complement strand
TGTTTGTGCTTACGGCATATTTAATTTTTTGCCATCGCTAATGCTAGAAACAGGTCTGCGAGGGATTACGGCGAGTGGAGGTCCCCAGTGTTGGGAGAGGCTATCCGAGAACGAGCCGTAAACCGAAGCAGACGGCAAAAATTTCTTGTGCCGAAAGCAAAGGCATAAAGGCTTTTATGTTGCAGCGAGAGTATAGTTTTTGCTTGTTCGGCATAGGAAAGCGTGCTAAAATTATTAGCAATAAGAGGGGTTGGTTATGATTATAACAGAGCAGAAACTATTTGCGCAGATTATAGATAGCTTAAAAGATTTTAACAAGATTTTCCTTGTCGGCTGCGGCGAGTGCGCCACAACCTGTAAGACAGGCGGAGAGCCTGAAGTGGTTAAGTTAAAAGGGCTCTTGGAAGGCCAGGGAAAGACTATAGTCGGGATGTGTATCCCCGGAGCCCCTTGCCTGGCTGCTCAGGTAAAAACCGAATTTGCCAAGAATATGAAGGCCTTGCGAGAGGCAGAGGCGATCCTGGTTTTGGCCTGTGGACTCGGAGTGCAGTCAGTAAAGGATAATGACCGCCTGGAACATCCGGTAATCCCAGCGTTAAATACAATGTTTGGGGCTGTAATGGATGCCGCTGGTAATTTTTACGAAAAATGCTCTCTTTGCGGGGAGTGTGTATTGGATATTACCGGAGGGATTTGTCCGATCACGCTTTGTCCTAAAGGCCTGCTTAACGGCCCCTGCGGAGGAATGGATAAGGGTAAATGCGAGGTGGATAAAGATAAAGATTGCGTTTGGGCCTTGATCTATAAGGAACTGGATAAGAAGAATAAGTTGGAGAAGATGAAAGAGATCCAGAAGCCAAAGGATTATAAGAAGTCAGGTAAGCCGCATAAGCTGATAATAACAGAAGAAAGTAAAACATAAGATCTACCAGCTATGAATAATCTGCCTTATTCTGAAAAAGTAATGGACCATTTCACTAATCCACGCAACGTCGGGGAGATCCCGGATGCAAGCGGCGTCGGCACCGTCGGTAATCCTATCTGCGGGGACGTGATGAAGATGTTTATTAAAATAGACAATGGTATTATTGTAGACGCAAAGTTTAAGACCTTTGGCTGCGGAGCTGCGGTGGCCACAAGTTCCATGGTCACCGAAATGGTCAAGGGAAAAAGTATTGAAGAGGCTTTAAAAATTTCAAATAAGGCAGTGGCTGAAGCTCTCGGAGGTTTGCCTCCGATCAAAATGCACTGTTCAGTGCTTGCGGAAGAGGCTTTGCGCTCTGCCCTGGCGGATTATTATAAGAAGATCGGCAAAGAGCCGCCTTTTACTATTACAGAGCATAAACACGAACACGGTCACTAACCAACCATTTGCACACCTCGTAGGTGTGTAATGGTGGGGCAGGGATAGAGATGCTGGCGTTGACAAAGAGAAAAATACGTAGTAAAATTCTACTTAAGCTAAAATTACAGAAGGAGGATACCAGAGACCGAAAAAGTCAAAGCATAACCAAAAAACTTTTAAGGACGAAGGAATTCAAAAGAGCGAAGAAGGTGATGCTTTACATGCCTCTTCGCGGCGAGGTAAATACAAAAGAGATGATTAGCGTTGCAAGGAAATTAGGTAAGATTGTGGCTGTGCCGGTTTGTTTAAGGCACATATTGACTTTAAGGCCATGTTTATTAGACGAGAATGCCAGTTTGAAAAATGGCCCATACGGAGTCCACGAACCGGCTTTTGAGAAGATCATACCCCTTAAGGATCTGGACCTGGTGGTTGTGCCGGGGGTTGCCTTTGATGTTAAGGGAAACCGGCTTGGCCGAGGCAAGGGTTACTATGACCGTTTTTTAAGCAGGCTGCCGAAGGACACCCCGTCCATAGGGCTGGCATTTGACTTCCAAATCTTACCTGAAATACCCGCCGCAGAGCATGATGTAAGCGTTAAGAAAGTCCTCTTTGCTTGATTTATTCCTTTAGCCATCCTTAAAATTTCACAGACAAAGGGAGGACACCAATCATGTTGATTAGTATAATTATATTATTAATAGTAGGCGCGTCCGCTGCCTTCGCCGGATATTTTTCAAGGAAGCATATCGCGGAAAAGAAGGTTAAATCCGCCGAATTAGAAGCGCAGCAGATTCTGGAGCAGTCCAGAAAAGAGGCTCAGGATAGAAAAAGAGAAGTCGAGTTAGAGGCAAAGGATCTAATGTACCGCATGCGCCAGGATTTTGAGCGCGAGACCAAAGACAGGCGCCAGGAGATCCTTAATCTTGAAAAGCGTCTGGCACAAAAAGAAGAAAACATCGACCGCAGGCTTGATCTTTTAGAGGCAAAAGAAAAGGACATTGAGAACCGTCAGGAAAATATCAAGAAACAGGAAGATGCCTTGAAAGCCAAAGAGGCCCAACTGCATGTCTTGATCGCGGAGGAAAAAGAGAGGCTGCAGAAGATCTCCTCTTTGTCTGCCGAAGAAGCCAAGAGGATATTATTAAGCCGCTTAAGCGAAGAGTTAAATGTCGAGAAGGCGGTATTGATCAAGAGAGAGGAAGAGGAGTTGCGTGGCAGCGCGGATAAAAAGGCAAAGGAGATATTGAGCCTAGCGATTCAGCGCTGCGCCGCTGAGCACACCGTTGAATCAACGGTAAGCGTTGTGAATCTGCCGAATGATGAGATGAAGGGCCGCGTTATTGGAAGAGAGGGCCGCAATATAAGGGCGCTTGAAATGGCAACCGGCGTCGATGTGATTATTGATGATACACCCGAAGCGGTTACATTATCGGCCTTTGATACGGTGCGTAGGGAGATTGCGCGATTGAGTTTAGAGAAGCTTATCTCCGACGGCAGGATCCATCCGGGGAGGATCGAAGAGGTAGTTGAGAAGACTAAAAAAGAAATGGAAGACAAGATTAAAGAAGAGGGTGAGCGGGCCGCGTTTGAGGCCGGCGTTAACGGATTACACCCGGAGTTGGTTAAGCTTCTTGGCCGTCTGAAATACCGCACCAGTTTCGGCCAAAACGCCCTGCAGCATTCTAAGGAAGTATCTTTTCTTCTGGGGATCATGGCTTCGGAGCTGGGCCTGGATTTTAAATTGGGCAGGCGCATCGGGCTCTTGCATGATATCGGCAAGGCAATAGACCACCAGATCGAAGGGACCCACGCTAAACTCGGCGCGGACTTAGCAAAAAAATACAACGAGTCTGCGGAAGTCGTCTCTGCTATTGAGGCGCATCATGAAGAGGCCCAGCCGCAAAGCTATTACGGGGTTTTGGCTATTGCAGCTGACGCGATCAGCGCGGCCCGTCCGGGCGCGCGGCGCGAGACGCTTGAAACCTATATAAAGCGCCTTGAAAAGTTAGAGTCTATTGCAAATCTCTTTAAGGGGGTTGAAAGATCTTTTGCTATTCAGGCCGGCCGCGAAATACGCGTACTTGTGCAGCCGGAAAAGATCACGGATGCCGATGCCACTAACCTGGCGCGCGATATCCGTAAGAAAATAGAAGAAGGCATGGAGTATCCGGGCCAGATCAAGGTCACGGTAATCCGTGAAACAAGGGCGATAGAATACGCGAAATGAAAATCCTATTTATAGGCGACATCGTCGGTTCCCCGGGAAGAAACGCAATAAAGGTATTGCTGCCCGAACTGAAAAAAGAGTTCTCCCTTGATTTCGTAATAGCTAACGCGGAGAATGCGGCCGGAGGCTCCGGCATTACGGCGAGCGTAGCCCAGGATCTATTTTCTTCCGGAGTCGATGTGTTGACATCCGGAGACCACATCTGGAAAAAAAGAGAGATTTTTGAGCTCATCAATCAGGAGGAGCGCATACTGCGGCCGGTGAATTTTCCAAGTGGCGTGCCCGGCAGGGGAGCTTCAGTATTTAAGACGAAAGAAGGCCTCAAGGTAGGAGTGATTAATGTTAATGGCAGGGTTTTTATGGAGGCTCTGGAATGCCCTTTTAGGTCTGTTTTGTCAGCCCGCGAGGAATTAGCTAAAGAGACAAGGGTCATTATTGTGGATATACACGCAGAGGCGACTTCGGAAAAAGTCGCTCTGGGTTGGTATTTGGATGGAAAGGCCTCCGCTGTTTTAGGCACGCATACCCACATACAGACTGCCGACGAGCGGATCCTGCCTGAAGGCACAGCCTACCTTACTGATGCCGGGATGACCGGGCCTTGCGACTCGGTGATTGGCAGAAGAGTCGAGGATGTCCTGGAAAGGTTCCTTACTGCAGTGCCTGTGCGTTTTGAGGTAGCCGAGGAGAACATTCAGCTCCAAGGGGCAGTGCTTGATATTGATGAGGCGACGGGCAGGGCGCGCTCGATTACAAGAGTGCAGAGAAAGCTATGAAAGAAATTAAAAACCAAAAATTAAAGATAAAAAATAGAAATTCAAAGTTATTTATCTTTAGTTTTGCGCTTTTAGTTTTAAATTTTGCATTTCAGTGTTTTGCCCAAGATGTGGATCTGGAATTTTCTTTGGATGCCAATCAGGCTACTGTGCCGCTGCCAAAAATATTTAAGCCCAATATTGACTTAAGCGGAAGAGGGTTTAGCCGCGAGAACACCTGGCCACAGCAGTTGGCTGCCAAGGAAGTGCTGGATACTTGGGGCCAAGATATCGGTTTCCGGGCAACTTACCGCCTGCAGTATAACCTTTGGGAGATTAACCAGCTTGCTAATGATAAAGAGGCGCAGGCCAAACTCATCGCTAATTACGAAGACGTTATCAGGCGCATCAACCAGTCCGGCGGAATAGTGATCCTTGATTTATTCGGCACGCCATTTGGTATGGGCAGGGTCCTGGATAAAAAAAGCCCTCCCCGCGACTTCAAGGCGTTTAAGTCGCTTGTAAAAAATACTGTCCGCTATTTAAGCTGCGAGAAGAAATATAATATATGGTACGAGGTCTGGAACGCCCCGGATCTGGACAGTTTTTTTCTTGGGCGCAAGCAGGAGTATTTGAATTTATACCGTTTGGTCGCGGAGGCTATAAAAGAGCTTAAAGAAGAAACAAAGATCTATATACCTGTAGGCGGGCCCAGCGTAAGCTGGTGGTTTCAGAATGTCGACTACAATACGATCGTCACTCCTGAAAAGAGCCTGATCTATGAATTGATCAAATTCTGCTCCAATCATCACTTGCCCTTAAATTTTATAACCTGGCATGGTTTTTCTACTGACCCGGGCGCGGAGAAGTCCAAAACTATTTATAAAAAGAGCCCTGTGGAGCTTATCCGTGATTGGCTCGGTTATTTTAATTTTGAACGCGACACCCTGCTTATTATCGATGAATGGAATTTTGACCGCGAGGCGAATTTGCTTCCGGAAAGGGCGGAGCAGTCTTATGTCACTGCTAGCTTTATAGCCAGCAGGTTGAATAACATGTTTGCTTCCGGCATCGACTCTCAGGTATATTTCTGCTTGGAAGATTTCCAGAATAATAAAGAGGGTGTTGTCAGGAATTTGGGCGTATTTTCCTTTGACTCGGAGCATAAGAATTACAAGGGTTCGCCAAAAGCGACATACAATGTCTTTAGGATGCTGTCTTATTTGGGTAGAGAGATGTACGCTAAAGGAGCCAGCGATGAATTCTCCGGGGTGATTGCCGCACGCAAAGATGAGGCGATTATTTTAATAGTATATAATTATATAGACCCGGAGATCGCAAGAAATTATTTATCTAAAAATATCTCGGCTCTAAATGCGGCCGAGAGAAAATCACTGCTTAAGATTATTAAATCGGATAAGCTGGAAAGGATCCTTAAGAAGTCTATCGATCTTACGACATTACGGCTTACTAACAAGGTAAGGGATTTATTGAAAGAGACGCAAGGCTTGAATGACAAAGCGCAAAAGGCGCTTTTGTCCCCAAGGCAGATCAAGGTAAATGTCAGTAACTTAGGCGCAGGGTATTCTTATCAGAGGTTTGTGGTGGACTCCTCATGCGGGGCTGACTGTAAATTCCTTCCGGTTGAAGAAAAGGAATCTGGTTCTGCTGTCTTTCAGGAGGTCCTAAGTCTGCCTGCTTATTCCGTGCAAATGATCGTGCTTAAGAAGAAGCCCATGGAAGAAAAGGCAATTCCCGGCGATGCGGCTGGAAAGCCGGCAAGTAATATGACCGGAAAGTAAGTCCCCAATCTTATCGGTTAGATTGGGGTCCCCTTATGGGGAAAGGAGGAAAATATGTGGCAAGGTGTAGATAAGCGCAAGTTCCCCCGCGTAAATTATCCCTGTGAAGTTACTGTCTATATAAAGGGACAAAAGGAGAACATCCCCGCTCAAACAGAAAATATAGGAGTCGGCGGAGTCTGCGTTAAGCTATCAAAGGAATTATCAAAATTCCATTCCGTTGACCTGGCAGTAGAGCTTAATGACGGCAAGCCCCCGCTTACGTGCGAAGCGCGGGTGGTGTGGTTAGTAAAGAGCCAGGATGCTTTTGACACAGGGATGGAATTCCTTAATTTGACCGAAAGTGACCGCTTAAGGATAGAAAGGGTAGTCGAGGCATGCCTCAAAGCCAACCAGAACTCTTCGGAAAAGAAATAGAAAAGAACCGCCGGGTTTTTACTGTTTCTGAAATCACTCAGGACATCAAAATAGTCTTGGAGGCTACTTTTGGTGAGGTCTGGATCGAGGGGGAAGTCTCTAACTTTCAGCCGCATGTCTCCGGGCACTTTTATTTCAGTCTTAAAGATGATGCAGCGCTTTTGCCCGCGGTCATGTTTGCCCGCGCCAACAAAGAAGTGAAGTTCAAGCTTGAAAACGGGATCAAGATCCTTTGTTTCGGCAAGATCAGCTCTTACGCCCCGCACGGAAAATATCAGATCATTGTGGAAAGGATCGAACCAAAGGGGATCGGCAGCCTTGCGCTTGCCCTCGAGCAGTTAAAAAAGAGATTAGAGAAAGAAGGCTTGTTTGCGCTAGAGCATAAACGTAAGATCCCTTATCTGCCCTCAAAGATAGGGATAGTAACGTCCGGCCAGGGCGCTGCTATAAAAGATATGCTTAAGGTCGTGGGTTCGCGTTTTAAGGATGTACATATAATCCTTGATTCTGTGCGTGTTCAAGGGGAAGGCGCTAAGGAAGAGATCGCCCAAGGCATCGAAGACCTTAATCGCTACAATAAGACTTTAGACGCTGGAGAAAAAATAGAGGTTTTAATCGTCGGCCGCGGCGGAGGCAGCATAGAAGACCTGTGGGCGTTTAATGAAGAGGTAGTTGCCCGCGCAATATATAATTCAGAGATCCCGGTTGTTTCCGCGGTAGGGCATGAGCGCGATTGGACGATAGCTGACCTGGTAAGCGATGTCCGCGCGGCTACGCCGTCGGTAGCTGCCGAGATGGTTATTCCTAAGAAAGAAGAATTACAGGAGAAGCTTTCCGGCCTGTGTCTGGAATTAAGGAGCGCGCTTTTAGACACAAGTAAAAACCTTAAAGAAGAGCTTGATGGCCTGCGTCATCGGTTTGCTTTGGGATTGGAAAATGTTGTCAGGTTAAGCGCAAGCGAGCTGGAATCGACCCGCAAGAAATTGGCTTTATTAAACCCTGCTTTATCCATCCAGCAGCATAAGAATAAGGTCCTGGATATGGCAAGGCAAATCCAGGTGAGCATGCAGCATTTCTTATCTTTAAGGGGCGCTGAATTCCGTCAGGCGGCAGAGCAATTAGGGAACTTAAGCCCTTTAAACATCCTTGCGCGCGGCTATAGCATTACTTTCAAGATGCCGCAAGGAGAGATCATCAAAGAGGCGGCCGGGTTGCATTCCGGAGATATCATTAAGTCCAGGCTGCATAACGGAGAAATCATAAGCGAAGTAAAGGAGATTATGTAAAATGGCTGAAGTAAAATTTGAGGACGCGTTAAAAAAGCTTGAGAAGATTGTAGAAGAATTGGAACGCGGAGACCTGTCTTTGGATGAAGCCTTAAAGAAATATCAAGAAGGTATTGAATTGTCCAGGGTGTGTTCTCAAAGGCTTGATAACGCCAAGAAAAAGATAGACCTGCTTACAAAAAATAAGAAGGGCGAGTTTGAACTAAAGCCGCTTGATGAGGCAAAGACAGAAGAGTAACCACTGATTGTTAGGCTTAGCAAGGGAAAATGCTTTTAGAAAATATAAATAGTCCGCTCGATTTAAAAAGATTGTCCTTAGATCAATTGCCGCAGTTGGCTTCTGAAGTAAGGGGCAGGATGGTTGAGGTCGTCTCTAAGACCGGCGGTCATCTGGCCTCCAGCCTCGGGGCAGTTGAATTGATTATCGCCCTGCACTATTGTTTAGACACCCCGCGCGACAAGTTAGTTTTTGATGTCGGGCATCAGGCATACGCGCATAAGATGCTTACCGGAAGAAACAAGGCTTTTGATAAGTTAAGGCAATGCGGCGGCTTAAGCGGTTTTCCCTGCAGGGAAGAATCCGAATACGATATTTTCACTACGGGCCATTCCTCTAATGCTATATCGATTGCCTTGGGCCTGGTTTGCGGACGCGATTGTAATTCTTCCGGAGGAAAGTCAAAAGTAGTCGCGGTAGTCGGAGACGGTTCTTTAAGCGGTGGTTTGAGTTTTGAAGGGCTTAATAACGCGGGGCATCTCAAAAAGGATATTTTGGTCATTTTAAATACAAACGAATTAAGTATAGCCCCCAATGTCGGAGCCTTGAGCACATACCTTAATAAGCTCATTTCTTTACCTATATATAACCGCTTTAGGGAGCAGTTGGAATCATTTGTCAAGACACGTATTCCTACGCAGAGCCGGATACTTAGGCTTGCTAATAAATTTGAAGAGGAATTAAAAGGACTTTTTCTGCCGGGTATATTCTTTGAAGAGCTGGGGTTTCGTTACTTTGGGCCCTATGACGGACATAACCTGCCTAAATTGATCCCGGCATTAAGAAATATATTAAACATCAAAGGCCCGAGGATTTTGCATGTAGTCACTAAAAAGGGTAAGGGGTATTTTCCTGCGGAGAATAATCCGGTCAGATTTCACGGCACAGGCCCCTTTGATCTTAAAACTGGATTTGCCTCGGTCTCAAAAGAGCGCAAAAGCTATACTGATGTCTTTAGTGAGAAATTAGTCAGCTTAGCTAGAGTAGACAAGAAGATCTTGGCTATTACAGCTGCCATGCCTGAAGGAACGGGTCTAGATAAGTTCGCGGCTTTGTTCCCGGATAGGTTCTTTGATGTCGGCATCGCAGAGGGGCACGCTGTTTCTTTTGCCGGAGGCCTTGCCCGTGCGGGTTTTAAACCGGTAGTCGCGCTATATTCTACGTTTCTACAAAGGGCTTATGACCAGATCATTGAAGATGTCGCTCTTCAGCGCGCTCCGGTTGTTTTTGCCGTAGACCGGGCAGGGATCGTCGGAGAAGACGGGATGACCCATCAGGGTATTTTCGATATCAGTTTCTTAAGGAATATCCCCAACCTGGTATTCATGGCACCAAAAGATGATGAGGAACTTGAATCTATGCTTGAGTTCGCTTTGGGGCTAAACAAGCCGGTAGCTATCAGGTATCCTCGAGGAGTTTGTCCGGTATTAAGCCAGCCCGTAGTTAGAGTAGAGTTAGCAAAGGCGCAACTCTTAAAAGAAGGAAAGGATTTTATTGTCATTGCTTTAGGCTCGATGGTCGGCCCGGCAGAAGAGGCGCTAGATTTGTTAAAGAAGGAAGGCGTCTCCGGTACTCTGATCAATGCCCGTTTCGTAAAACCCTTAGACATCCAATTATTAAAAAATCTATGCTTGGATAAAGAATATATTTTTACTGTAGAAGAAGGCGTGCTTGATGGGGGTTTTGGAAGCGCTGTGAGTGAGGCGATTAATAAGCCTGTGACTCGGATAGGCTTACCTTGTGAATTTATCCCCCAAGGCAGGCGCTCTGCCATTTTAGAAAAGTATGGCCTGACTGCGCAGGGGATTGCAAAAAGAATAAAATCAGTTTATGGCAAAGATCAAGATTAATAAAGATAAATGTAAAGGTTGCCTGCTGTGCATTTCCTTTTGTCCTAGGCAAGCGATTATCGTTGATGAAAAACTGAACAAGCGCGGCGTTAAACCGGTTAAATTTAAAAAAGGCGCTCAGTGTTTAGGGTGCGCGATGTGCGCGCTAATCTGTCCGGATTGCTGTATTGAGGTGTATAAGTGAAAGTATTGATATCGGGAAATGAGGCGATTGCCGAGGGAGCTATACAGGCTGGCTGCAGCTTTTACGCAGGCTATCCGATTACGCCACAGAATGAGATCCCCGCTTATATGTCAGTGCATATGCCGCAGGCAGGTGGGGTTTTTATCCAGGCAGAATCGGAGTTGGCAGCGATAAATATGGTCTATGGGGCTTCGGCAACAGGGGTACGCTCTATGACTTCTTCTTCAAGCCCTGGGGTCAGCCTTAAGCAGGAAGGCATTTCTTATATCGCGGGGGCAGAGCTTCCGGCTGTCATCGTAAATATAATGCGCGGCGGGCCAGGATTGGGGAATATCGCGCCCTCGCAGTCGGATTATTTTCAGGCCACCCACGGAGGAGGCCACGGAGATTATCGTTTGATCGTGCTTGCTCCTGCTACTGTCCAGGAGGCATACGATTTCATGTCTCTCGGGTTTAGTCTTGCGGAAAAATATAGGAATCCGGCGATGATTTTAGGGGATGGCATGCTCGCGCAGATGATGGAACCTATAAACATTAAAAAATCAAGAATCAAGAATCAAAAATATGCAAGGCCGTGGGCTTTGACTGGATGTAGAGGAAGAAAGCCCAATATCGTAAAGTCTTTTTATATGCAAGAGGGAGATCTTGAAAAATTTAACCTGCATTTGCAGGAGAAATATAAAACAATCGAAGCGCAAGAACAGCGTCATGAGGGGTTGTTTCTGGATGACGCCGAGATCGTCTTGGTCAGTTATGGTTCGATGAGCCGCATAGCCAAGGGGGCTGTGCAGAGATTAAGAGAAAAAGGTAAGAAAGTAGGTTTACTTCGTCCGGTGAGCCTCTGGCCGTTTCCCAAAAAGGCGTTTGGGCAAATCCGCGTCCATCCGGGCGGACGTTTAAAATTCCTGGTAATAGAGATGTCTTACGGGCAGATGCTAAATGATGTGAAGCTTGCGCTTAATTGTAAGTATCCAGTTGAATTCCTCGGACGCGCAGGTGGTGGGATCCCTACGGAAGACGAGATCATAAAAAGGACATTGAGTTTATTGAGCCGTTAAAGTCTAAAGATGAAGAAGATTTTCTCACGACCAGAATCCCTACGCGATATATCCACGCATTACTGCTCCGGTTGCGGTCATGGTATTGCCCACCGGCTGGTAGCGGAAGTAATCGATGAATTAAAGATCAGAGAGAGGGTTATTGCTGTTGCCCCCGTAGGCTGCGCGGTAGTCGCCTATGATTACTGGAATTTTGACTGTTCAGAAGCCGCTCACGGAAGGGCGCTTGCAGTGGCTACCGCGATAAAACGCGTGCGCCCGAAAAATATAGTTTTTACTTATCAGGGTGACGGTGATCTGGCGGCCATAGGCGCAAATGAAACCATCCACGCGGCAAACAGAGGAGAGAACCTTAGCGTTATTTTTATCAATAATGCGATTTACGGTATGACCGGAGGCCAGATGGCCCCGACGACCCTGGTGGGTCAGAAGACAGCGACCACCCAGCGCGGCAGAGCCGCACAAGAGCATGGGCATCCGTTAAAGATTTCAGAGATGTTAGGTCCTCTTCCGGGAGTAAAATATGTCGAAAGGGTTTCTCTTCATTCCCCACAGGAGGTTCTAAAAGCAAAAAAGGCAATAAAGCAGGCCTTTCAAAATCAAATAGGCAATATAGGTTTTTCTCTGGTCGAGATACTTTCTCCCTGTCCTACTTATTGGGGCTTGACGCCTAAGAAGTCGCTTGATTGGATCAGGGATGTCATGGTAAAAGAATTTCCATTGGGAAGAATAAAATGACGGAAAAAATAATCATAGCCGGCAGCGGCGGGCAGGGGGTGATGCTGCTTGGCAAGGTAATCGCTGAAGCGGCAATGAAAGAAAATAAATTTGTCACCTGGCTTCCCTGCTACGGCGCCGAGGTGCGTGGCGGCACAGCTTATTGCATGGTCATTGTCTCGAATAAAGGTATTGGTTCCCCTTATGTCGATAAGGCAGATAGCGTTATTATTATGAATTCCCCCTCTTTAGCAAAATTCGAGGGAAGGCTTGCTAAAGGTGGGTTTCTGCTTATAAATAGTTCTCTGGTTCATGCGCAGATTAAAACTGCCAAGGCAAAATCTTATCCTTTTACGGAGATCGCCCAAGCCTGCGGCAATATAAAAACAGCCAATATGGTAGCGTTGGGGGCTTTGATCGCGCATAGGAATATCCTAAAAGAAAAGAGCTGTATTGAAGTAATGAAGGAGACCGCTTCAAGCGTAAAGAAGGAATTAATAGAGATCAATATAAGCGCTTTAAAGGAAGGAATAAGATTAAAATGATCAGAGTCCGCTTTGCCCCATCTCCGACCGGTAATTTGCATATTGGCGGAGGCCGCACCGCGCTTTTTAACTGGCTTTATGCCCGCGCCAAGAACGGCAAGTTTGTTTTAAGGATAGAGGATACGGATAAAGAGCGTTCCAAAAAAGAATTTGTCGATGAAATACTGGGGAGCCTTTCCTGGCTCGGGTTTAACTGGGATGAGATCTACTACCAGAGCCAGAGATTCGATATTTACACTAGGGAGGCGCAGAGGCTTTTAAAAGAAGGCAAGGCCTACACCGAAAAGCTGCCGGATAAGCCGGGCGAGGCGATCATATTTAAGGTGGAGCCGCAGAAGATAAAGGTGAATGACCTGATACGCGGAGAGATCGAATTTGATTCCCAGACGATAAAGAATCAGGTGCTTATTAAATCCGACGGTACCCCTACTTATAATTTTGCCTGCGTGGTGGATGATGCCCTTATGGATATCACCCATATTATCCGCGGAGACGACCATATTTCTAATACGCCAAAACAGATACTGATCTATCAGGCGCTCGGGTACAAGACACCCGAATTCGCGCACCTGCCTTTGATATTAGGCGCTGAAGGCGGCAGGCTCTCAAAGAGGACAGGAGCAACCGCGATCAGCGAGTTCAGGGCTTTTGGGTATCTTGCCGAGGCGTTGGTAAATTACTTATTGTTATTGAGTTGGGCCCCCGGGGACAACAGGGAGCTCATCGACATAAAGGAAGCAATAAAGATTTTTGATATAAAGCAGGTCAATAAGACCGCGGCTACTTTTGATATCAATAAACTCAACTGGATAAATAACCAATATTTAAAGAACGCAGATACAGAGATGCTCTTGGGCTTGATCATCCCAATGCTTGAAGAAAAGAAGTATATAGATAAGGATAATTTTGATAGAAATTATGTGAAAACTTTAGTACAATTATTTCAAGCAAGGCTTTCGGTAGTCAATGATTTTGTTGATTGGGCCGACTTCTTTTTTCTTAAAGATATACCTATTGATCCGGCGGCAAAAGAAAAGCACCTCTCCAGGGATCTATCAAAAGAATTCTCGCTTTTTATCCAAAGGCTGGACGCGCTGGATGATTTTAAGATCGAGAGTATTGAAACGGCCTTCCGCGAATTAGTCAAAGAGTTGGGCATCGAAGCCAAGGTATTGATACATCCTGTGCGCGTCGCGCTTACCGGCAAGACTATAGGCCCCGGGCTCTTTGAAGTGATTTATTACCTGGGTAAGGAGCGCACAAAAGAGAGGTTATCTAAGTTCATAATCCCCAATTTAATTGGATAAATTGGGATGAGCTTGTGCTCAAGGAGGTAATTGTGAACCAGATATTGTTTGTGGTCTTGGGATTGACAGCCGGAGTTTTGAGCGGGTTGTTCGGGATCGGTGGCGGTATGATTCTTGTCCCCGCGTTGGTTTTTTTGTTTGGCCTGACGCAGCTTCAAGCCCAGGGGACCACTTTAGCCGCGATGGTCCCTCCTATTGGATTATTAGCTGCTTGGCGTTATTGGCAATCAGGAAATGTCAAACTTGGAACCGCGGGTTTTATCTGCCTGGGATTCTTTATCGGGGGATTGGTCGGTGCTAGTTTTATTCAAGGTGCCAATGAGCTGTGGCTGCGTAGGGCCTTTGGATGCCTTTTGGGTATTGTGGCGATCAAAATGATCATAGGTAAATAGATGGTGGATCTAAGCATAAATATTGGCAGGCTCAAACTTAAGAATCCTGTGATGGTTGCCTCCGGGACTTTTGGTTACGCCGAGGAGTTCGAAGATTTTATCGATTTAAAGAAGCTCGGGGCGATTGTTTCAAAGACCGTAACTTTAGAGTGCCGGCCGGGCAATCGTGTGCCCAGGACATGCGAAACTCCGGCGGGAATGCTTAATTCAATAGGACTTGAGAACCCAGGTATTGATAAATTCGTCAAAGAGAAACTTCCTGTATTAAAAAAGTCCGGGGTTCCCATAATCGTCAGCGTCAGCTCTGAAGCAAACCCCCGCGAATTTATTCTGCTTGCCAAAATTTTAGATGAGATCAAAGAAGTCGCCGCGATAGAGTTGAATATATCGTGCCCGAATATCAGGCCGCAAAGTCAGATATCAAAAGTCTCAAGGTTGATTTCCCAGGACTTTAACGCCACCTACGAAGTTGTCAAGGCGGTCCGCAAAGCAACTAAGAAAACCCTGATAACCAAGCTTTCGCCGAATGTTACGGATATTGCCGAGATAGCGCTTGCCGCCCAAAAGGCCGGCAGTGACGCGCTTTGCCTCGTCAATACTTTCATCGGGATGAGTGTGGATATTGATACGAGGAGGCCTAAGATTGCCGCAGCCACAGGAGGTTTAAGCGGCCCGGCTATCAGGCCGATTGCGCTTAGAATGGTTTGGGAGGTTTACAATAAAGTCAGGATCCCGATTATCGGCATGGGGGGAATAACAGATACAGAAAGCGCTATAGAATTCTTGCTTGCCGGTTCCAGCGCCATCAGCCTGGGGACAGTAAATTTCGTTAATCCCAAAGCCGCAGAGGAGGTCGTCGTAGGATTAAAGGCTTACATGGCGAAAAACAAGATAAAGAATCTTAAGAATTTAATCGGAGGGCTTAGGGGATGAGAAAAGCCTGCAGGGCCAAGAGTCATAAGTCACAAAGAGAGAAGATTATTTTAGCGTTGGATGTGGAAACCTTTGAAAAAGCAAAATATTTCGTAAATTTACTTTATCCGGAAATAAAGACGTTTAAGGTAGGGATCCAGCTATTTACCGCCTGCGGAAAGAAAATTGTAGATTATATTAATAAGAAAGGCGGGGAAGTCTTTCTGGATTTAAAATTTTTCGATATACCTAACACTGTCGCGCACGCGGTAAGAGAGGTAGTGCGCATGAAGGTGAAGATGTTTACCCTGCACATTCTCGGAGACCAGGAGATGCTTGAGGCAGCGCTTGCCGCTGCAAAAGAGGAATCAACTAAGTCAAAATTAAAAAGGCCTTTATTGATCGGGGTGACGGTTTTAACCAGCAAAGAGGCCCTCTCAAGCGATGTCTTGACTTTGGCAAGGCTGGGTATTGAGTGCGGTTTAGACGGAGTGGTTTGCTCGGCGCGCGAGGCAAAATTGTTGCGCGCCAGCATCAAAAAGAAATTTGTTATTGTTACTCCCGGGATCCGGCCGGCTGCTGTTTGCGCCAATGATCAGAAAAGGACTGCGACTGTTGAAGAGGCGATTGAATCCGGCAGCGATTTTCTGGTTATCGGCAGGCCCATTCTTGCTGCAGATAACCCTTTGCAAGCGGCAAGAGATATAGTCAATAGTAGATAGAAAGGTCAAAGGTTAAGAATTATGGCAGACGATATAAAAGGCTTGATAGAAAAGATAAACCGGGAAGGAGTTCTCGCCGCTGAAAGTAAGGCGCGCACGATTGAAGAAGAGGCAAGGCTTAAGGCAGAGGAGATCATAACTAAGGCTCGCGCCGAGGCCCAGAGGTTGGTCTCTGAGGCTAAGATAGAGATAGAGAAGGATAGCCAGAGAGAAAAGGATTTGCTTGTTCAGGCAGGAAGGGATATGCTGCTTGTTTTAAAGGGACAGCTTAATGCAATGCTGGATAAGGTTATTAATACCGAGATCCGCCAGACGCTTAATACCGAGGAGCTTTTTAAGATCTTAAGCAGCCTGATCCAGAATATATCTAAACAGCACGACGCCGCTATCATAGTTTCGTTAAGCAAAGAAGAACTTGAGAAGCTGGAGGGCGGATTCTTGGCTAAGCTAAAAGAACAGACTAAGAGAGAAATTCTCCTGCATCCTGCGGACGATATCCGCGCAGGTTTTACGATAAGTTTTGACGCAGGCAAGTCGCAGTTTGATTTTAGCGACAAGGCCATTACTGAATATATCTCGACGTACCTAAAACCTAAATTAAGGGAGATTTTACAATAGTAAATGGCTAACCTTTATCCTTATCTGATCTCAAGCCTTCCCATGTTATCATTTGGCGCGCCTCTGCCTTTTAGTTTTGCTGAATTTATTGAAAGGTGCTCTGGGATTATTTCTGAAGAAGACCTTAGGGTTTTAAAGGGCCTGTCCGTTGAAGAGACTTCGCAGGCCTTAAGCCCGATTATAAAAAAGTGGCTTGGGTTCAATACCACTCTTAAGAATGAACTGGTAAAAGTTCGCTGTGCCAGAAAAAGCGCGCGCGCGGAGGATTATTTACGTTCCGACGGATATGCCGAGCCCAGTGTTTATCATCTGGCTTTGGCAGCGCACAGAAATCCATCTCCTCTGGAGGGGGAAAGGATGTTGGATATGGCCAGATGGAATTTTTTAGAAGAGCTCTCCTTTGGCCACTACTTTGATTTAGATTCAGTCATTATTTACGCCTATAAACTTTTGATCCTGGAGCGTTGGGAAAAGATCAATACCGCTGACAGGGAAGCCTTATTGAGGTCTGTATGAGCGCAAAGAGACGCGGGGTTATTACGCAAATAAACGCAAACATGGTCACCGCAAGTTTCGATACGTTTGTGGTCCAGAACGAAGTTGCTTTTATTATGCATGGTAACGAACATCTAAAATCCGAGGTTATCCGTGTGCGCGGCAACAATGCAGAGATGCAGGTATATGAAAGTACCTCCGGATTAAAAGTGGGAGAAGAGGTTGAGTTCAGTGAAGAGTTGTTATCGGTTGAGTTGGGCCCCGGGCTCTTGGGCCAGATCTTCGACGGGCTGCAAAACCCGCTTCCTTTATTAGCGGAAAAATGCGGCTTTTTTCTAAAGCGAGGGTTTTATTTAAATGCCTTATCAAAAGAAGAAATGTGGGAATTCACTCCTCTAGTCAAGCCTAAGGATAGAATACAGGCAGGTCAGAGTTTAGGTTTTGTCCAGGAAAAAATATTTAAGCATTATATCATGGCGCCTTTTTCTTTGCACGGAGTCTTAGAGGTGCTTGAGATAGTGCCCTTTGGAAAATATAATATCAAACAGCGCATTGCTTTGGTAAAGGATTCTAATGGCAAAGAATCAGAGGTTTTTTTAAGCCAGCCATGGCCGGTAAAGATCCCTATTCGCGCTTACTCGGAGAAACTAAAACCTTCAAAGCCTCTGGTGACCAGGATGAGGATAATTGATTCTCTTTTTCCTGTTGCCCTAGGCGGGACTTATTGCCTGCCCGGGCCATTTGGCGCCGGTAAAACTGTTCTCCAGCAGTTGACCAGCCGCCACGCGCAAGTGGATGTAGTTGTGATCGCTGCTTGCGGCGAGCGCGCAGGGGAAGTGGTAGAGACTTTAAAGACATTCCCGGAATTGATCGACCCTCGAACAGATAAGCCTTTGATCGACAGGACTATTATTATCTGCAATACAAGTTCCATGCCGGTTGCTGCGCGAGAATCAAGTGTTTATACAGCCGTGACAATCGCGGAATATTACCGCCAGATGGGCCTGAATGTTTTATTGCTGGCTGATTCTACTTCGCGCTGGGCGCAGGCTATGCGCGAGATGTCCGGCCGCCTGGAGGAGATCCCCGGAGAGGAGGCGTTTCCCGCCTACTTAGAGTCGCGCATTGCTTCTTTTTATGAGCGCGCCGGATTAGTGAGGCTCTACGACGGCAGCATGGGGTCAGTCACTATCGGAGGAGCAGTAAGCCCTGCGGGAGGCAATTTCGAAGAGCCGGTTACGCAGGCGACATTAAAAGTCGTAGGCGCGTTTCACGGGCTTTCGCGCGAGCGCTCCGACGCCAGAAGGTACCCGGCAGTCGATCCCCTGATCAGCTGGAGTAAATACAGCAGTTTTATCGAAGAGAAGCAGGTCAAGCGCGGCCATGAGATCCTGCATAAGAGCAATGAGATAGCACAGATGATGAAGGTGATCGGGGAGGAGGGCACCTCTTTGGAAGATTATATCGTTTATCTCAAAGGTGAATTCCTGGATTTTGTATATTTACAGCAGAATGCCTTTGATAAAGTGGATGAGGCTACTTCCAAAGAAAGGCAGATCTATATATTTGGTTTTATTTATAATATCTTAGAGTCGGTTTTCTCTTTTAGCGATAAGGATGAGGCGTTGCATTATTTTCAGAAGCTGCGCCAGCTATTTAACGGCTGGAATTCATGCGTCTGGCAGAGCGAAGAATTTAAAAATAGCGAGCAGGATATCTCTTTGTTGCTCGATGAAAAGATAGAGAAGGAAAAAGTAAATGCATAAGGTTTATACCAATATCATACAGATTTCAGGAGACGTTATTACCGTCGAAGCCGAAGGCATAGGCTATCTAGAGATCGCTCAGGTCTTTACCCGAAGGGGAGTTTCCTTGGCACAGGTCATTCGCATCGAGGGAAAACGGGTATCTTTGCAGATATTTGCCGGCAGCAGGGGTGTTTCAACCGGAGACAAGGTAAAGTTCCTTGGGCATGCAATGCGCGTTGCAAGCGGGCCGGATCTTTTGGGCAGGGTTTTTAACGGAAGCGGACTTCCATTGGATAAGGGGCCGGCTTTGACTGATTCATTGATTGAAATCGGAGGCCCTCCTGTCAATCCGGCTAAAAGGATCATCCCGCGCAAAATGATCCGCACCGGCATCCCTATGATCGATGTTTTTAATTCACTGGTAGAATCCCAGAAACTGCCTATTTTTTCTATTGCCGGAGAGTCTTACAATGAGCTTCTGGCAAGGATCGCTATTCAGGCGGAGGTAGATATCATTATTTTAGGCGGGATGGGTTTAAAATACGATGACTATCTTTACTTCCGCGACATCCTCGAGGAGCATGGGGCGATCTCGCGCTCCATTCTTTTTATACACACTGCTTCAGACCCTGTAGTCGAATGTTTACTTGTTCCGGATATAAGCCTGGCTGTTGCCGAGCAGTTTGCCCTGCAGGGGAAACGCGTTTTAGTTTTACTTAGCGATATGACAAATTTCAGCGACGCGCTTAAGGAGATCGCTATCACTATGGAACAGGTCCCTTCAAACCGCGGCTACCCCGGAGATCTTTACAGCCAGCTTGCCAGCCGTTACGAGAGGGCGGTGGATTTTGAGGGCGCAGGTTCCATTACGATCCTTGCGGTTACCACTATGCCCGGAGACGATGTCACTCACCCTGTCCCGGATAATACCGGCTATATTACCGAGGGCCAATTATATCTAAAGAACGGAGTGATCGAGCCGTTTGGTTCTTTGAGCCGCTTAAAACAGCAGGTCAACGGCAAGACGCGCGATGATCACCGCACGATCATGGATACCATGATCCAGTTGTTTGCCAGCTATCGCCAGGCCCTTGAGAAGCAGGCAATGGGTTTTCAGATGAGCTCCTGGGATAAAAAACTCCTGCATTACGGGAGGTCTTTTGAGAACAGGGTCATGTCTCTTAAAGTGAATATCCCGCTTGAAGAGGCGCTGGATTTAGGTTGGAAGATACTTGCCGAAAGCTTTACCCCGGAGGAGACGGGAATTAAAAAATCCTTGATTGAAAAATACTGGCCGGTTAAGCCAGGGATTAGTAACCTTTAGAGATGGCAAAGATAAAGCTTACCAAGGGAGAGCTAAAAAGACAGCGGGATGCCCTTCGTCAATACGAGCGATACCTTCCCACCTTACAACTAAAAAAACAGCAGCTGCAGCTTGAAATACTCTTTCAGATAACTATCCTTACGGAAAGAAAGCACCTCGAGAGTAAAAAGAGGGATGCAATCAGGCCTTGGATTGCAGTTTTAGCAGATCCGGGAACGGATATTTCGCAGTGGATTAAGCCTAAGGATGTCGCCACCCAGCTAAAGAATATCGCCGGAGTAGATATTCCTGTTTTTGTAAAGGCGCAATTTGTATCCGCGGAATACGATTTGTTCAGTACCCCGTTGTGGGTCGACGCAGCGATCGAGGCATTAAGGGTTTTGGTCTCTTTGGAAAAAGAGGTCGCCACCATCGAAGAAGGCGTACATATATTAAGGCATGAATTGCGTATTACTACTCAACGGGTGAATCTTTTTGAAAAAGTCAAGATTCCGCAGGCGCGCGAGGCAATACGCCTGATCAGAATCTATATCGGTGACCAGATGGCTAACGCGGTCGGAAGAAGCAAGATCGCTAAGCGAAAGATCGAAGAGATGGTTCTTGAGGAGGTAGCGGCATGATCGTGCCGATGAAAAAGATCGCTATCATCTTGCAGTCCAAGGACGCGCAAGCCGCGATTAAGAAGCTGCGCGCATTCGGAGTCCTGCATATTGAAGAACAGCAGGAGCCAAAAGGCAAGGATATCTCTCTTTTGGCAGACGACCTCACTTTGATCAGTCAGACGATAGAGGCATTGCAGGAGGCGGAATTTGCCACCGGCTGTGAGGGAAGCCTCCTGCGAAAGGATTTCACGGATTGGAGGCTGACTTGCCGTCATATATTGGATCTTTGGAAAAGATGGGATCAGCTGGAAGAGTACTCCCGCGGGTTATTGCTCAAGATGGAAGAGTGGAAAGAGTGGGGTGATTTTGACCCGGAAAATATCCATCAGCTTGCCCAAAAAGGGATCTTTATAAAACTCTGCCAGGTGCCGGTTAAAGAGGTAAAAAGCTTACCTTCTCAGGTAGTGGCCAGAGAGATTTTTGTAAAAGCTAACATCGCCTATTGCGCGGTGATTTCTGATAAGCCGCTTGAAATCGAATTTAAAGAATTTGAACTTCCGAAGATGGGTATATCCCAGATGCAAAAGCGCCTTGCCGAGGACAGAAGGGTTATCGAGTCGCTTAGGGATGAGCTTCGCTCATTTTTTTGCCACCTTCCCCAATTTACCAAAATGAAGGCGGAGTTGGAAAAGGAGCTTGAGTTTTACCGTGTCTTAAACGGTATGGGCCAGCTAGGTGGGCTTACCTATTTAGTAGGCTATCTTCCCTTTGACAGGGAAGCGGATTTAAGAGAAATGGCTGATATCGAGCAATGGGGGTTAATGCTAAGTGAACCTTCCGAAGAGGATTCTGTTCCGACGCTTATCCGTAACTCCAGATTGGTCTCTATAATCGAACCTGTTTTTAAGTTAATAGAAATCGTGCCCGGGTATAAAGAATTGGATATAAGCCTGCCTTTTTTGATATTTTTATCTATTTTCTTCGGCATGCTCATAGGAGATGCGGGTTACGGCATGGTATATTTCGCGGTTACTTTTTTTGCCCAGCGTAAATTTGGGAAAAAGGTAAAGAAGAAGTCCGTTTTTTTTCTCTTTTATGTTTTAAGTTTTTGCGCTATTATATGGGGGCTATTGACCGGTGTTTTCTTTGGGCAGTCCTGGTTAGCCGGTTTAGGCTGGAAGCCGCTATTACCGGTGTTAAAAGATGCCAAGAATATAGAGGCATTCTGTTTTTTTCTCGGAGCATTGCATCTATCTATCGCTCATTCCTGGAAGGCGGCCTTGAAGCTGCCTTCATTGAGAGCCCTGGCAGAAGTTGGATGGATCCTTGTTTTATGGACTGTATTCTTCCTGGCTAAGACTTTGATCCTGGGAGATAGCTTTCCGGGATTTGCTAAATGGCTGCTTTTGGCAGGCGTTTCTCTGGTTATCTTATTCAGCAACCCGCAGAAGAATATCTTAAAGACGACAGGCTCCGGCCTTGGGGCCGTAGCTTTGAATCTGATGAACAATTTTACCGACGTGGTTTCTTATGTCAGGCTTTTTGCGGTAGGGCTTGCGGGAGTCGCGATCGCCGATGCCTTTAACTCTATGGCGGCAGGAGTAGCTAAAGGCGGGATTTTTAATTTATTGCTTGCTCTGGTTATTCTTTTTGCCGGGCATATGTTGAATTTACTGCTTGGGCCGATGTCTGTTTTGGTCCACGGGGTCAGGCTTAATGTGCTTGAGTTTTGCGGGCACGTCGGGATAAGTTGGAGCGGCAGGGCGTATAAGCCGTTCAAGGAAGATTAAAATTTAGACAGGAGAAGGCAGATGGAAATAGGATTGATGGGGCAATTCAAGGATTTTGGCGCGATAATGGCGCTGGCGTTTTCGGCAATAGGCTCTGCCCTTGGAGCCGGAGTGGCGGGGATGGCCGCGATAGGTGCATGGAAGAAAAGCTTCTCGCAGAATAAGGCCGCTTCATTTATGCTGGTGGCATTTGTGGGTGCTCCCCTTACCCAGACGGTTTACGGCATGATCGTTATGAATAAAATAATGGAGATCGCCGGAAAAGGGCAATATCTGTGGGGGCTTGGGGCCTGCGCGGGGCTTGCCATAGGGGCTTCGGCCTACTGGCAGGGAAAATGCGCTGCAGCAGCTTCTGATGCCATGGGGGAGACAGGAAAAGGGTTTGGTAATTACATCGTTGTACTTGGCATCGTTGAGACAGTCGCCCTTTTTGTGATGGCCTTTACCCTCGGTATCCTAGGTAAGTTTTAAAATATAGATTTCTTTCGGGCGATTAGCTCAGTTGGTTAGAGCGTCTGACTTACATTCAGAAGGTCAGGGGTTCAAGTCCTCTATCGCCCACCATTCGACTCGGCGCTTTTCGCCTCGCTCATGGTAGATCATGCAGGTTGAATGACCCCGAGCTTGTCGAGGGGCCAAAAAGTTGTTGCAAAGGTAACCTTTTTAGGTTAAAATCAACATCTTGCAATTTGAGGGCCCGTGGTGCAGCCTGGTTCAGCACGTCAGATTGTCGATCTGAAGACCGCGAGTTCAAATCTCGTCGGGCCCGCCAGTAACATTAGTCCCCGTAGATACCTGCGGGGATTTTTGTGTTTATCCCTTCGAATTCGCGTTCCATTTTTGAACAGGAAGTGGTATAATATTAAAAGGAGTGAGCTTAGAACATGGGAGAATAGATGAATAGGATGTTTCCGAGAACCCTGATTTTAATGATCCTGTTTTTTGCTTTAAGCCGGGTATTTGCAGCTGCGCCGGGTGATTCCGCATTCACTAATTTTATCAATAACGATACTGACGGCAGCAGTTTTGAACAGGCGGTAGTCTTGAATGATGAGTGCGATTACAGCGGATGTAAGACGGTTGATTGCCTGGATAAAGTTTTTAGCGAGACTGTCTTTAGTCAGGAGTTAAAATATGCCGCGGATAATTATGGCGTAAGAGGCAAAGACTGGGATGTGGTTGGATTCGATGAAGTAGACGCCTATGTCTTTGATGACGATAAATATTATGATGACTTAGGGGTCCAGTTAATGGCTACGGGTGAGAGCAGGGTGCTTCATTTTGATGTCACCAGCTCGGTAAACGCCTTGGATCAACAGAAATATAATCTTTGACCTATTTTGTAATAAGGGGTATGGGGCTATGGAGATAAAAACAGATGCCTATAAGCGCGAAGGCATGTATTTACATTTAGCCGACGGAGACTTCTTCGATTTCTCCAGGGAAAACATTCAAAAGCTTGCCGATGAATATTGGAACGACCCTTCAAAACTCCCTCCTAGAGTAAGGGAAAACGAGTATTTTAAGACTTGCACAGTCTGCCCTTATAAGGGCCAGGATGTTTTTTGTTCGGCGATGAAGCCGCTTTTACCATTTTTAGACAAAATGGAAAAGTTTTCTTCTTTTGATAGGGTGACCGCGGTATATGTCAGGCACGAAGGCCTTATACATGTAGCCGAAACAGCAATGCAGGACGCTTTGCAATATGTCACGAATATGTCGATTTTTGAATACTGTGAAAACGCAAAGCAATTCCGCTTATATTTCCGAAGCGTTATGCCGTTTATGGGGCTTAATGAGGCGGCAGCCATAACTTTCCTGAATATCTATTGGCTAAACGCAGGGGACAGGGAGAAAGTAAACAGCGCAGCGAGAAAGATGGTTTCTGATATAACCCAGACAACCTCAAGCTGTGTCAAAAGACTTAATCTTATGTGCGATAGCGATGCCTTTATGAACGCTTATGTAAAAACGCAGATCTTCGCGCAGGTGCTCACTTTAAATATGAATAGCGTGCTTCAGGAGTATTTTAAAGGAGCAACATGAAGCACGCTATTCATAGTGTGCTTCAGGATTATTTTAAGGAAGCAGCATGAAGCCTAGCCTAATCTTGAGAATAGCAGCCTGTTTTGGGGCAATACTTTTTTTATCAGCCTGCTCTCAGAGGCAGGCTTATATGACTAAAGCTGCCTCGGTTGATGAGGCGATTGAGTCATCGCAAGTAATTCCCAGCGTTTCAGAGAAGACAAATTACCTGTTGAGCCAGGCAAGATTGTTCTACCAGTCCAAGGATTACGAAGGGGCTCTTGTTTTATCCGGTTATATCTTAGAAAAAATAGATAAAGATTCTCTTCAGGCAAGGCGCATTTTCGAGAAAGCCCAGCAGGAGCTTTTAAAGAGCGCCCACAAAAAGCTTAATGAGGCTATGCGGGAGCTGCAGCGGCTTCGTTAATAAAACAAAAACGTTATCCAATATGAAAAAGACAGCCTTAGTTATCGCCATGATAATATCTTGCGGCCTTTGTTACGCCGGCCTCGATGATTTCGACAGGAGTATTGGCTTGACAGGTGTGGTTGATTCTGATTATTTTATACGCCAGCAGGAGCAGCTTGACAAACAGCAACAGCAGATCCAAGATCAACAGTATGAGCAGGAGCAGAATCTCAAGCTGCAGATAGAACGCCAGCAGCAATTAGAGCGCGATAGACAGATAGATGCCGCCAGGCAACAGCAGAGGATCAAAGAATATGAGTCAAGGCAAAAGGAATATAAGGCCCCGGGGTCAAAATATAAGGATGCCTCGGCAGGTATGCTGGAGCGTTACGGCAGGGGGGTATTCGCAGAAGCCAGGAGCCTTATGCCTGACATGCAAGAGACTATATTCTATACCGGGATCTTTTTACTGCTTTTATCTTTTGTTCTTTCTCTTGTCGGAGCGTACAAGGCTTACGTCGGGGATGTCATATTTTTCGCGAATTACAGAGACCTGTGGATAAGTTTTGCTCCTTTTTCTATTTTGATAGCAGGGTTGTTTTTCCAGGGGCAACTACAGCTGGTGCTGATTGCGGCAGCGCTTCTTGGGATGCTTGGATACAGTTTGACCATGAGTATAGAGAATAATAAATTCGGGGAGGTCAATATTTTTTACCTGGCCTGCGTGGTTTTTGGCAGGATCATCTTTGGATACCTGATGCCCCTGTTAATAGGGTTGCGTTTCCTGTTTGATTTCGAGAGGGTTTCCGCGTTCTCTGATTTTATCGATACCCTTATGTCTCCCAAGGTCTCCATGTCGCAAGTGCAAATAGAAGCTATGCGCGCTGAGTTAGAAACCGAAATGAAGTCAAGGTTTTATATCGACCGGGAACAGAGCGAGAGGAGCCCTAACGAAGTATTAGACGTTCCTTTTGGCGCTTCCGCGGAAGAAATCGATTCTGCGTATAAAAGGCGCATATTGCATTACCACCCCTCCAGGACTGCGTACCTGAACAAGGAGTTAAAAGATTTTGCGGCCCGCAGGACAGAAGAATTAACCCGCGCTTACCAGCAATTAATCAATAGAATGAAGTGATCGCCCCAGATTTGTCAATATTTCCACAGGTCCGCGTTGTTGAGGCCTCGGCTGGTTCCGGTAAAACCTATTGCCTAGCCTCCCGCTACCTCAGCCTGCTTATTAGCCCCGCATTAAAACCGGAAGAGGTGCCTCTCGAAAGAATTCTCGCCGTAACCTTTACCAATAAATCCGCCTGGCAGATGAAGGCAAGGATACTTGATTTCCTGAAACGGATCGCCCTCGATAAATTTAAGAACCAGGAGGAAAAGGACGCCATGCTTTCTATTCTCTCTATGGATGAGGAAAGCGCCCGCCGGAAATCTTTTCTGGTGATGGAACAGGTCATACGTAATTACAATTTCTTCCAGGTGCAGACCATAGACAGTTTTATCAATACTATTCTCTCCGGCTGCGCCTTTAAGCTGGGGTTATCCGCTAATTTTAAAATAAAACCAGACTATAAAGAGCACCTTGCCTACAGCCTTGATTTATTTATTGATCAGTCACTTGGCAACCCGCTTATACGCAAGCATTTTAATGACTTCCTGGAAAATTACCTTTACCTTGAAAATAAAAAAAGCTGGTTGCCGAAAAAAGATATACTTTCCGTAATGAGCTCCCTTTTTGACGCGTCAAATATTGCCGCCATGGATTTTGTCAGGTTTGAAAAAGAGGCCGGCCAGATAAGAGAAACTCTCGCCAAGATACGTTTGCTGATGCTGGAATTAAAAAAGAATATGCCGGAGGGCTCTAATCTGACTACCTGGAGGAGTTTTATTGAAAAATTCTCCGAAGAGACGCAGTTGAATTCTTTGGAGGATTTTTTCAAGCCGTTTTCTAAAGAGGTGTTTGGCATGCGTTCAGGTTTTAGCGCCGCAAGAGAAGCGCTTGAACTTTGGGAAGAGATTAAAGAGATGATCAGAGGCTATTATGAGTCCAAGTCCTTCTCGCTGTTCAACTGCTATATTGATATCTTTCAAGGCGTGAGCCAGAACCTGCGCGATATCTCAAAAAAAGAGGATATCCTGTTTTTGTCACAGCTAAACCTTGAGGCGAAAAAACTTTTTGAGGAAGGCTATGTCACCGTCCCCGAGCTTTACTACCGCCTTGCCGTGAAGCTCCAGCATTTTCTTATAGACGAATTCCAGGACACAAGCCGCCTGCAGTGGAAGAATATCTTTCCTATGGTCGAGGATGCCTTGTCGCGCGGGGGCTCTCTTTTTTATGTCGGTGACAGGAAACAGGCGATTTATCGTTTCCGCGGTGGAGACGTGTTATTGGTTGATGCAGTCAAGGAGGAGCTTTCGGCGTTTAATGTGATCCCGCAAGCGCTCACGAAGAATTATCGCAGCCAAAAAGCCATCGTCGAATTTAATAACCGCGTTTTTTCCCGCGATAACCTTTTGAGGTTTATCTCGGAAAGAAAAGAGTTGCAGAAGCCTTGCCTCGAGTTCTCTAACGATGATATTTTGGAGATCACAGATATTTTCCACGCCTCTACCCAGGAGTATCTGCCGCAAAATGCATTTGGTTATGTAGAGATAGAGGATATTGAATCGGATAACGAAGATGATACGGACAGCCTGGTCAAAGACAGGCTTTTAGGCGTGATCGCAGAATTAGGCCTTAGGTTTTCTTATGATGATATTGCTATACTCTGCCGCTCAAACAGGGAAGTCGAAGCAATCAGCTCCTGGCTTGTAGAAAATAAGATTCCCGTTGCATCAGAGAAGACCTTGAACATCAGTGAGAATCATTTGATCAAGGAGCTGATCGGTTTCTTGAAATTTCTCGATTCCCCGATTGACAATATCTCTTTTGCCGCCTTCATCCTCGGAGATATCTTTAGCGCTAAAAGCGCAATAAAAAAAGAAGAGGCCGCTAGCTTTCTCTTTCGCGTCTTGCGGCTGGAAAAGCCGGCTTTTTTATACCGGGAGTTCCAAAAGGCCTTTCCTAAAGAATGGCAGGGCCTTCTGGATGAGTTTTTTAAAACCAGCGGATTTGTGCCGCTCTATGAGCTTGCGATAACTATCCTCGAAAAATTCAGCGTTATGCAGAACTTTCCTTCTTACCAGGGATTTTTTATGAAGCTTTTGGAATTGATAAAGGAGCAGGAGGAAGAGAACCAGGATATCCAGTCGTTTCTCGAATATTTTGAAAACGCTCCTGCGGAGGACCTTTATATTTATTTTGCGGAAACTAATGCGGTAAAGGCCCTGACCATCCATAAGGCAAAGGGATTGGAGTTCCCTGCAGTAATTATTCCT
>JAHJJA010000028.1 GCA_018822885.1 Candidatus Omnitrophota bacterium | reverse complement strand
CACTGATGTAGCAGACATAGATATCATCAATTTTGACGCCTTTGATTATCAGGAGAAATTCGTGCTTTATGCGGATAATCTTAAAAGTTTTCTAGGAAAGGGCGGGATCATCTGTTGGGGAGTGGTGCCGACACAGGAATTTAGTCTTAAATTTGACGCAGAAATGCTCTCGGCAAAGGTAATGGGGGGCATTGATACCCTGGTAAAGAAGGGAATTGACAGAAAACAGCTTTTAGGCCAGCTTCTGATCAGCCCGGCTTGCGGTTTAGGTTCACTTGAGCCGGAAAACGCGGAGCTTATCCTGAAGGCGCTTTCACAGACTTCGCAATACCTGCAAAAAACCATTTAAAATAAACTATTTGACAAAGCAGGGCAAAAGTTATATTATAGAAAAGCATTTTTTATAAAACCCTTCCTGAAACTATCTAGGAAAAAATAAGGAGCTTAAATAAATGAAGGAGATACGTATTCACGCCCGCGCAGGCCAGGGCGCAATCACGACTGCGGCTTTGCTAGGTTATGCCTATTTTCTAAAGGGGATGTATCTTTACGCCTTTCCCCACTTCGGCGCGGCCAGAATGGGCGCTCCGATGAATGCCTTTGTGCGCGTGGATTCAAAACCGGTGCGCCTGCGCAGCCAGATCTATGAGCCGGATTATGTTTTGATCGTAGATCCTACGCTTCTGCGTGGATATAATTGTTTTTCAGGGCTAAAAGACAATGGAGTGGCTATAATTAGCGGTAAAGCGGATCTGGAGCTGCCTAAGCTAAAGGCGAAACAAAAGGCATTTGTGGTTCCGGCAAATGATATAGCGATGAAAACCATTGGCAGGCCTTTGGGCAATACCACTTTGATCGGGGCATTTGCGGCGGCAACCGGAGAGCTGGATCTAAATTCTGTGTTTGAGGTTGTGAAGAAGAGATTTTCCGGTAAGGCGCTCGAGGGAAATTTGGAAGCTGTGAAACAGGGTTACGATTTTATTAAAAATCAACCTACGGCTGCCCCGGTCTAAAGACCGTGGTCCGTTATAGGTTGATACTGAGCCGCCATCATCCCAGCGTTGAAGGGCGGGATTTTTAAGCGGCGAATGTATAAAGGGGTTTAAAAATGTTTGGACCATTGACTGTAAAACCGAGTAAAAGTAAGGGCGATAAAACAGGCGCCTGGAGAGTGCACATGAGGCCGAAATACCTGCAGAAGGATTGCATTGCCTGCAGGCTTTGCGTGCAGATCTGCCCTGAAAATTGCATCAGCGGCAAGGAAAAGAATACATTTATGCCTGATTATACCTATTGTAAAGGCTGCGGGCTTTGCGCGTTTGTCTGCCCGAAAAAAGATATTGAAATGATCGAAGAGGGATCTCAAAAATGAAAGAATTATTAGAAGGTTCAAGAGCGGTTGCTGAAGCGGTAAAGTTGTGCAAGCCCGGAGTGATTTCGGCTTATCCGATTACTCCCCAGACGCATATCGTAGAGGAATTAGCCCAGATAGTAGCCAACGCAGAGCTGGATGCGCAGTTTGTCAATGTCGAAAGCGAGCATTCCGCGGCATCAGTAGTTTTAGGAGGCGAGGCCGCAGGGGTGCGTTCTTACACCGCTTCTAGTTCCCAAGGCCTGCTTCTTATGGGAGAGGTGATTTTTAACATCGCCGGGATGCGCCTGCCTGTAGTTTTGACCGACGCAAACCGCTCGATTTCAGCACCGATCAACATCTGGAATGATCAGCAAGATTCAATCGCGCTTAGGGATGCCGGATGGATCCAGCTTTACGCGGAGAATAATCAGGAGTCAGTGGATTTCCATTTTATCGCCTACCGTTTAGGTGAAGATAAAAACATAATGCTTCCGGTGATGGTGTGTATGGATGGTTTTATTTTAACACATGGTTTGGAAGTAGTTGATATGCCGGAGCAGGAGAAGGTGGATAAATTCCTTCCCGCCTATAAGCCGCTTTATAAATTAGATACGGCAGAGCCTATGAGTTTGGGTTTATTGGCAGGCCCGGATTATTATATGGAAACGCGCTATGCGATCCAGGAAACAATGGATAAGGTCCTTGATATGCTTCCTAAGATCAGCGCGGAGTTCAAAGGGGTTTTTGGCCGGGATTATAAGGATCTACTGGTCGAGGAGTATATGACCAAGGATGCCGAGAAGGTGATCGTTGCCATGGGTTCGGTCTGCGGCACGATTAAGGAAGTCATAGATGAGCAGAGGGCAAAAGGAAAGAAGGTGGGGTTGCTTAAGATAATTTCCTTTCGGCCGTTTCCTTACGAAAGAGTTTATGAGGCGTTGAAGAATGTCCCGAAGGTGGCTGTCTTGGATAAATCGGTCTCGCTCGGAGCTCACGCGCCTATTGCCACCGAGATAAAGACAGCGTTTTGCGGCAAAAAGAAGATGCCTAAGGTGATCAGCAGTTTTGTCGCCGGGCTTGGCGGGAGAGATATCACGCTTGAGTCGGTCAGAGAGGTGTTAAGAAGATTAAATCAAAGAGAGGTTTGCCTGGATTTTATTGATCTTAAGCCAGAACTTCTTAAGGAGCAATATGGAGAATAATATTTTACTTAAACCGGGCCACACCGCTTGCGCTGGCTGCGGCCAGGCAATCGCGGCCAAATTAGTAATAGAGGCAGCGGGAGCAAATACAATAGTGGTTAACAACACAGGTTGCCTTGAGGTTTTTACAACCGCTTTCCCGGAGACAGCTTGGAATGTCCCGTGGATTCATTCGCTTTTTGAGAATGCCGCGGCAGTAGCTTCGGGAGTAGAATCAGCGCTTAAATATTTAGGGAAAAAAGAAACTACTAATGTGATTGCGCAGGCAGGTGACGGCGGCACAGCTGATATCGGCCTTCAGGCTTTATCCGGGATGCTTGAGCGCGGCCATGATATTTTGTATGTCTGTTATGATAACGAAGCTTACATGAACACCGGCGTACAGAGAAGCGGTTTGACGCCTTTTGATACCAATACTACAACCAGCCCTATCGGCACAAAATCTACCGGCAATCAGCGTCCGAAAAAACCCATGCCTGAAATAGCTAATGCGCATGGGATCCCCTATGTGGCTACCGCTTCAGTTGCTTTTATCCCTGATTTACAACGCAAGGTAAAAAAAGCAATTGCTACCAAAGGCCCAAAGTATATGCAGATCCATGTGCCTTGTCCGTTAGGCTGGCGCCATGAGCCGGGAGCAACTGTTACAGTCGCCCGTATGGCGGTTGAGACAGGGCTTTATCCCTTATTTGAATACGAAAACGGAGTGCTTATTTCCAAGAGGCAGATAGCACCTAAGCCGGTGCAGGAATATCTGAAGCTTCAAGGAAGGTTTAAGCACCTTTTAAATAATCCCGACCAGCTAAAGTTGGTGCAGGAGGTCGCGGATAATAATATAAAGAAATACGGATTAAAAGCAGAGGCACAGCAGCAGGTTTAACAAAGGGGGCACAAATGGGAAAGACCGCAAGGGCAATAGTGGATTTAAGTTTAAAAGAATTGGTAAAGGATTTGCAAAAAGCGTATTGTGACGAATGGTTGGCGTATTATCTTTATTGGTATATGGCACAGATTGTTTCCGGCCGCGCCTACGAAGACATCAAGGAGATGTTGGAAAAGTTGGCAAAAGATGAGCTAGAGCATGCTACAGAGATCGCGGATTTAATCATCAAATTGGGAGATTCTCCGATTGCAAACCCGATGGAATTAGAGAAAAACGCTAATGCTCCTTTTCTTATGCCTCCGAAGAATACCGCCGATATTAATAGAATTATTCGTATTGTCACAGAGGCAGAGTCAGGGGCAATTGAGGTCTACAGCAAAATCGCGAAGAAGACATTAGGTAAGGATCATGTCACCTATCAATTGGTTACGCACATCCTCTCTGAAGAGGTAGATCATGAGGAGATGTTTGAGAATCTGATGGAAAGATAATAAAAACGGAGGTAGTCAAAGATGGCTAAGGTTACAGTTGATGTTTCAACATGCGTAGGTTGCGGTTTGTGCGAACAGAATTGCCCGGAGGTTTTTGAGGTGCAGGGTGATGGGCTTGCTCACGTAAAGGCCCATACTTGCGCAACGCATAATTTGCAGGAAGTAGCAGAGCAGTGCCCGGTGAACGCGATTAAAGTAAGCTAATTCCCGGAGGACTGTTTCTTTAGATCCTCGAGGAACTTGGCAAAAGTTTCCTCTTTTTTCTGAGAGAGCAGCAGTTGACTAAACTGCTGCTTTTCTTTTTGGAATTTGTCTTCATCAATAGGTGCGCGGCTTTTTAGCCTGACGATATAGAAGCCGGAGGGTTCAGTGATAATATCGCTGGGTTGGTTTTCTTTTAATTGATTTGCGGCCATCCAGAAATTATCCGAAGAACCGATCCCTTCGATGTAACTGCCGAATTTAAAGGGTTTGGTTTCTCCGGATTTGAGCCCGAATACTTTGGCCTCTTTATCAAAATCAGCTGGATTGGCGTTTTGTTTATAGGCCTCCTTTAGTGCTTTAAGGCATTCTTCTGTTTTTTGTTTTGCGGTCCTTTTTGTTTCATCCTGGATGAGTTTTTCTTTTACGGCTTCCTTTATGTCTTTAAATTCCGGTACATAGGCTT
>JAHJJA010000003.1 GCA_018822885.1 Candidatus Omnitrophota bacterium | reverse complement strand
TATACTAGCATTGCCCAGCATGTGGAAAAGATAAATATTTACAGCTCTTTTGAGGCCAGGGAATTATTCAAGATAGGGATACGTTTAAATCCTATCAACTTTGCCTGGCTCTTATTTTTAAAACCAATCCTGATATTTATCCGTAAATACTTTTTCATGCTGGGGATTCTCGACGGAAGAAACGGATTCTTGATCAGCGCTTTTACTGCGACAGTATTATTCCTGACTTATGTCAAATTGTGGGAATTGCAGATTAGAAATGGAAAATAGCGTAAAAGAGATAATTAAAAGTATTTATTTTATTTTTAGGCGGATACCTCTATGTATCCTGGCTATTTTCTTGCCTTCCGGCAAAAAGAGTGAATTTTCTGGCGCGCGGATCTTAAAGATCGTGGCAATCCGCATTGACAGGATCGGGGATATCATTGTTTCTATGCCGGCTTTAAAAGCGTTAAAGCAGGTTTTTCCTGAAGCCAGGATCTCTCTGCTTGTTAGCCGGCAAAATGAATCCCTGGCAAAGTGCGTCCCTTATGTCGATGAAGTATTGGTTTACGAAGGCTTATTTAAGACTTCTGCTAAGCTGCAAAAAAAAGGTTTTGATTTAGCCGTTGACCTTATGATGGATTACACGCTTAAGACAGCGCTTTTAACAGCTTTTATAAGGAGTAGATTTAGGGCCGGCTTTGATATCGGCGGCAGGGGGATCCTCTTTAGCCTGCGATTTAAGCCTCGCGCGGTCAAGTCGCATATGAGCAGGCATATTTTTGATTTGATAAACTTTATTGCGGCTGCGCGTACCGGTGGTTCATTGACGCAGGAGGCAGTGTATCGCCCTCTTGATATTTCTGATGAGAACAGGAGTTTTGCTATAAATACGCTTAAGGAAAATGGAATCACTCTTTCCGAATTTATTGTTTGTATGCATCCGGGAGGAAAATTCCCTTCGCAGCGCTGGCCCGCGGAAAGCTTTGCGAGATTGGCCGACATTTTGATAGCCGATTATAAGGCCAGGGTCATCTTTATCGGCAGTAAGGATGATGAGCCCTTGATTAAGCGGATTGCTTCATTGATGAAGCAAGGGCCCGCGCAAGCCATTGGACTGCCCCTTGATAAAACAGCCGGTTTGATCTCTCAAGCCAAGCTTTTCATCGGCAATAATTCAGGGCTGCTGCATATCGCTTGTTGTCTAAATGTTCCTACAGTTTCTACTCTTGGGCCCACTGATCCATATCTATGGAGGCCGGAGGGAGACAATAATATTGTAGTCACAAAATCACTGCCCTGCAGCCCCTGCAGCCGCCCTGTTTGCGCTGATAACGGTTGCCTGCGTTTAATTACCGTCGGAGATATGCTGGAGGCAGTAAAGTCAACTTATGCGCGAGGAAGAACTTAAAAAGATATTGATCATTAATCTGGGGGGTATCGGGGACCTGCTTCTCTGTTTGCCTGCCATAAAAGCGCTGACCAGGCATTTTCCTGATGCCGAGGTGGATATGCTGGCTGCTAAGCGTGTGGAAGAACTTACAAAGGCGATCCCCTTTATTAAAAAGGCGTTTTTTCTATATGTAAATAAAAGAGACGGGTCATTTTTGAGGGGAGCGATAAAGAATTTAAGGACTTTTACTGAGCTGCAAAATAAAAAGTTTGATCTGGCGATAAATATGCGCACGATCGTTTCTAAAAAGGGGGCGCTAAAAATAAAGTTCCTGATGGACAGGATCAGGCCAAGGTTTACAATGGGAAGGGACACGGATGGATTGGGCGGTTTTTTCGATCTCAAGGTCCCGGAAACGCTTGTCGGAAAAAAGTCGGAAATGGAGTATGATTGCGATACGGTAAGGGCTCTCGGGACGGATAAGGTTGACAAAATATTTGAGTTAAATGTAAGGCAGGATTGTCAACAGAGGGTGGACTCAATATTAAAGAGTACCGGTCTTTTTGCTGATGATGTTTTGATCGGTGTTCATCCCGGAGGCATGCCCAGCCACAGGCTGCCAATAGAAAAACTCGCGGCGGCGATAGATGAGTTATCTAAGAAGACGGGCGCGAAATTTGTCGTAACGGCTGATAAAGACGAGGCCATTCTTTCTTTGAGATTGCAAAGGTCATGTAAGGCGAAATTAATAGATCTTTCGGAAAAGTTAAGCATAATGGATCTTTTCGCTTTGATAAAGAGATGCGATTGTTTTATAAGTAATGACACCGGCCCGATGCATATAGCCGCGGTATTAAAAACTCCGTTAGTAGCGATATTTGGTCCGGGGGACCTGTCGCGTTATGACCCGCGGGTTATCTCCAATAATGCGATCGTGCTTTACAATAAAGAGAAATGCTCTCCTTGTTATAAATATAGCTGTAATCATATGAGCTGCTTTGTCAAGATCAACCCTGATGAGATTGTTTCAGCAGTGTCAGGATTATTAAAAAAACATGTTTAATAAGATTTATTCCTGGTTTCACAGAAAAACATCATCTCCGGATCAAGAGGGAGAGTATTCGGCTGGTTTCTGGCAGGAGAAAGTCAGGAGGTCGGCAGTCGGCTTTTTGCGCGGCCAACAGGGGAATATCCTTGAGATCGGCTGCGGGGAAGGGCTTTTTCTGCTTGAGCTATCAAGAGAGAATCCGCAGGCCCAAATATTCGGAATTGATTTTAGCCGGGAGCGGCTGAAACAGGCAGAGGAAAAAATAAATAAAGAAGGTTTGAATAATATCCATTTATCCTGCCAGGAGGCCCCGCGTATTGATTTCGAGGAAGGAAAGTTCGACGCTGTGGCCTGCGTTAATGTATTTTTTAATATGCCATCATTGTCAATTATAAAGGAGACCTTGCTTCAGGCAAGGCGTGTTTTAAAAAAAGACGGGAAGCTCGTATTTGATTTCCGCAATTCCCTTAATCCCTTGCTCCTTCTGAAATTCTCCTTAGCGCGGTTTTATGATCCTACTATCAAGGGCCTGCCGTTAAAGACTTACTCTCCGGCAGTGATTGAAAACGCGTTGGCGGAATCGGGTTTTGAGATACTTCGCAGTGAATTTATCTCGGCATTCTTATTTAAAATTTTTGCCCCTGTAATCGTAATCGAGGCTAAAAAAAGATGATACCAATCATAAGTTCGCCCGTACAAAAATCAGATATATCCGCCGCTTTGGAGCTCTTAAAAAATAGAGGAGTCAAAAGCCGCTTTAACGAAAGCTTAGAGGCGCTATTTAAGAGCGAGAGCGTAAAGTTGGCTAATTCAGGGATCGCGGCTTTTTACATCCTTTTAGAGGCCATTAAGAAGGATTCGGCGCGTAACGAAGTGGTTTTGCCTGCTTATACCGCGGGCAGCCTTGTAGTGGCAGTAAAAAAAGCAGGCTTAAGGCCTGTGTTATGCGATATTTCTTTGGATGATTTTAACGCCGATGTTTCATCAATGCTTAATACTATATCCAAAAATACTCTGGCGGTTGTCTGTGTGCATATATTTGGGATAGGCATGAGCGGGATAATCGGCTTAAAGGAAAATATCCCGGGAGAAACTTTGCTTATTGAAGATTGCGCTCAAGCAATGGGAAGCTGTGTCAAGGATATCCCGGTAGGAGGATTTTCCGGAGCAAGTTTTTTTAGTTTTAACCGGGGTAAGAATCTTCCTCTTTGCGGAGGAGGAGCTATCGCCACAAATAACCATGGCCTGGGAAGGGAAATCAAAGATCAGGATAAGCAAATAACACTGACAGGCAAGGCCGGCAATAACCAGGGGGCCTTGTTAAAAACACGCGTCTTCAGGTTGTTATCCGATCCTTTTATATATGGATTAGCTTTTCCTTTTGGCCGGCTTTTTAAAGAAACAAAACCCGCGAAGGATTTTGCTGTAACCGAGATCAATGATTTTGAAGCGGCATTAGGGGTTACGCTTTTAAGAAAAGCGGATGAATTCTTTAACGCGCGGCATAAAAACGGGTTGTTTCTGGCAAACGCGTTAAAGGATGCGCAGGGGATAATGATCCCTTCGATTACCCAGGGTTCAAGGACGGCCTTTAATCGTTTTCCTTTAGTCTTTAAAGAGATGCCGGCTTTGGAAAGAGCAGAAAAAGAACTCGCGCGTATCGGCATTGAAAGTTCAAGGATGTATCTAAAACCGTTGCATAAGATGTTTGAGCTGGGCTATCAAAATTATGATTTTCCCAATGCCTCATATTTAGCAGATAGGCTTCTTACTCTCCCTACGCATACAAATTTAAAAGTTATTGATTTGGAAAGAATGGCCGAATCAATCAGAAAGAGTATTCAATGATACTTTACCGGAATTTCAGGAGATTTTATTCCAAAGCGCTTATTCAGCCTGCTTACGCTTTAAGGGTATTTAAGAAAAGGCTGCTTGCTTATTTATATCATGATTTTGCGCAAGGAAGATCCTCGCCCCCTGAATCCGTCACGTTATTTTTGACGCACCGCTGTAATCTCCATTGTAAGATGTGCGGACAATGGGGAGAGGGGGGAGTGACTAAAAAGCAGAGCGCCCAATTTATACAGAAAGAATTAGGCCAGGCAGAGATCAGTTCCTTGATTGATGATCTTTCAGGCTTTAGGCCTAATATTACTCTTTTCGGCGGAGAGCCGCTTTTATTTCGTGGTTGCGTAGATTTGATAAGACAGATTAAACAAAAAGGCATGCATTGCCTGATTATCACCAATGGCTTTCTGCTCGAGGAAATGGCAAAGGAGCTTGTAGAGAGCGGACTTGATGAGCTGAATGTTTCATTAGACGGCTCCGGGTCGCTGCACGATGAGATCCGCGGGATGCCGGGTCTGTTTGATAAGATCATGCGCGGGCTAAAACAGGTGGATCATTTCAAGTCCCTGGCCCATAAAAACAGGCCTTTGATCAACCTGCAATGCACAGTTACTAAATTCAATTACCGCTCTCTGGAGCAGATGCTGGAAGTTGCGGCAGAGGCCAAAGCAGAATCCCTGACTTTCCATAACCTGATCTTTACGAACAAGGAGATTTTGGATAAACAGAAGGATATTGACAGGCTATTAAATTGCTCATCCGCGGATTGGGAGGGGTTTGATTTTGATCCGGGGATAGACCCAGCGGCTTTATTTGATAAGATGCGGGAGATACTTTCTGCGAAAGTGGATTTTAGTGTTGATTTCTATCCAAATTTCTCCCGCAGAGGCCTGGCAAGCTATTATGAGAATGCTGCCTTTAGTCCTAAGGAATCTCCTTCGCGCTGCTTAAGCCCGTGGATTGTAGCGTATATTTTTCCGGATGGAGAAGTCAGGCCTTGTTTAAATTGCAGTTATTCTTTTGGAAATATACGAGAGGACAGATTCCTTGATATCTGGAATAGTAAAAGGGCGATCCAGTATAGGAAGCTGTTGAAAAAAAACAGGCTTTTTCCGGCTTGCGTTCGTTGTACTGAATTATATAGGTATTGATAATGGATTCAAAAAAAATAAAAATTGCTCAAGTTATCACGAGGATGGATTGGGGAGGGTCTCCTGATATTGTAAGGACCCTTTGTTTAGGGCTTGACCCGAAAGTCTTCGATGTCTGGCTTATAAGCGGCCCCACTAAAAACGCGAGCCTTAAAACAAAGCAGTTTATGAACGGTTTGGGAAGCAGGCTGATTGTCTTGCCGTCGCTAAAGAGAAATATCAATCCTATCCTTGATCTCTGGGCGTTGTTACAATTGAACATTATATTTCGCAAGGAGAAATTTGATATAGTGCATACGCATACTGCCAAGGCAGGTTTTTTAGGAAGGATGGCCGCGCGGTTCGCAAAGACTAGTGTCATCGTGCACTCGCCTCACGGACATAACTTTTACGGATATTTTAACCCATTTTTAAGCGGGCTTATTGTGCTTTTAGAAAGATTCTCCGCAAAGTTTACCGATAAGATAATACCTTTTACTCAACTTGAAAAAAATGATTTTTTAAAATATAAGGCGGCGCAAGAAGAGAAGCTTAAGGTTATTTATCAGGGTATCGAGTTGGATAAACCGATTTCTTATATTGAAAAGAAAAATGAAATCAAAAGCGCGCTTGGCATAGAAAAGAATACCCTGGTTGTCGGGATGATCGCTAGGCTTGAGCCTATAAAGGGGCCGCAATATTTTATTGATTCAGCCCGGATCGTTTCTAAAAAAATCCCGGGAGTGAAATTCATCCTTACCGGTGAAGGGAGCATGAGGGAAAGATTATTGTCTAAAGTTGATTCCGGGGGATTAAGGCGGGATTTTATTTTTCGCGGCTGGCAGGATGATGTTTACGGCATATTGCCGGCGTTTGACCTGCTTGTTTTGCCTTCATTAAATGAAGCGGTGGGAATGATTTTAATAGAGGCGCAGGCAATGGGGATCCCTGTGGTTGCGAGTAAAGTCGGAGGCATCCCTGAAGTGCTTGAGGACGGCCTGACAGGAATACTTGTCCCGGCTAAAAACGCCCAAAAGTTAGCCGAGGCGCTTATCTGCCTGTTAGAAGATGGAGCAAGAAGAAAAAGCATGTCTGAAGCCGGTAAGGGGTTCGTTTGCGGCAAGTTCAGGGTGAGCGATATGGTAAATAGTTTCGCGGGGCTGTATTCTGAACTGCTAACTGCTAAAACCAGATGAAGATAAGATTTAACAAAGCTTTATTATTTTTCTTTGTTTTTTTTATTTCTGCCAGCGCGACATTGGCCGGTGAATATATGCAGGCCGATGCCGCGATAGGCATTGACAGCAATGTCAGCGACGGCAAATACTCTATCTTAGAGATCTCCAATATCGCTTCAAGGAACAATATAAAGGTATTGGTATTAACGGACAGTTTTTCAATGCGCTGGCAGTATGGGCTCTGGCCATTTAGGAATGTGCTTAAGAAGACGGTTGAAAATAATTCGGTTTCCGGATACGGGATCAAACGTTATCTTAATGAAATTGAATGCGCGCAAAAGGCCCACCCGCAGATGCAGGTAATAGCAGGGCTTGAGGTAAGCCCGTTTTATTATTGGCAGGGAAGTATTTTCCGGGATAACTTAAGGATAAAAGACTGGCATAAACAGTTTCTGGTGATCGGGCTTGATTCCTTGAGCTCCTATAGAATGCTTCCTGTGATCGGAAACAAAAGGGGCTTGGCAGGGCCATTCAGCGCAAAAGGCGCTCTTTGCTTGTTTGTGCCCCTGTTTATGTTATTGGCAGGG
>JAHJJA010000002.1 GCA_018822885.1 Candidatus Omnitrophota bacterium | reverse complement strand
TCATTGATCTCGAGTATTCCGAATGAATTAAACTTTGCGAATATTTTATCGGTCGCGCTTCCGGGGTTAAAGAACAAAATATCCTGTTTTTTTTCGTTTACCGGCGCGTGGGAATGCCCGAATATGATCACATCTACTTTATCATTTTTGAAACTCTTTGTCAAAATCTCTATCAGGTTTACCGGAGCGCCGTATCCATGCATCAGGCCGATCCTGTGTTTACCGACTTCTATAATCTGTTTTTCAGGCAGGTACTTCCTTACTGTCTGGGGGTCCATGTTGCCCCAGACTGCCCGCACATCCTTGCAGAGATTCTTTAGTTGTTCCAGGACTTTTAAATCGACCAGGTCTCCGGCGTGGATTATCATATCCACTTTTTTGAATTCATTGATTATCTTCTCAGGGATAACTTCTGCCCCGTCCGGGATATGCGTGTCTGATATGACGCCGATCTTCATTTTATCAGCCATGGCTTTGAGTATAAGTCGAGCATCGAGTTTATATGGTTTATATCCCAGGCTAAAACCTTTTCTTCAAGCGCTTTAAGCCGCGTATTCGAGTCGATCTCATTAAGGGTAAAGATTATCTTTCTTTGTAGTTTATGGTGGTATTTTTTACACTCTTTGGAGAATTCAGAGACATCCTCTTCGGTAAGCGAGTCGAATTTATAACCCATGATCCAGAGGCTCTCCGCTGAACGGCCAAGCAGCCCGGTTTTAAGGCAGCCGCGGTTAAATTCAAGCGGTTTTATTTCCCTGAAATGATTTAGCCTTAGTTTTTTTCTTTCTATCTGGATCGTGTCATCCTCAAAGAGTCTTAAGAGCTCCTCTATTCTTTCTATCACAGATTTTTGAGAATTAGTAAGAAATTCCTGTATTGCCTCCTTTATATTATTCATGAATTTCTGCTGTTTGTCTTTTGTGTCAAAAGTGAGTGAGTGGATCTTCTCCTGGTATACGAAGCGAAGCCAAAAGGCAAACACCCTGTCATTGATCTTCAGGAAATCGCCGTTTCTAGTTATTGTATCTAATTCGAGCAGGCGCGCGACCTTCTGGTTAATTAATTTTATCGGTTTCTTTAAAATATGGGCGATCTCTTTGATTTTGTTTTTTCCGCTTGCGATCAGATAAAGCGTAGATAGATAATCATTATGTTTCGGCAGGTCGGTAAAGCGTTTGATATAGTTTGAGAACCTTTGATTAAGGATACCAGATGCGTCAAAGAGCAGGTTTTCTAGTATCTCTGTCAGTCCCGTTTTAGGAGATTTTATAAGGGTCTCTGTTATTATTTTTAAATATAAAGGAAAGCCTCCGGTGAAGTGGATTATAAAATCAAAAAGCCCGGGATCAAGATTAAGCGAGCCTATCTTTTCAGTAAGATATTCTTTTGATGTTTTGATATCAAAAGGCTCTACCGTCACTAATTCAAAGTTACCGAATAAAAGGGCTAATTCTTTTGAAAGTATCTCTTTAGTTCTGTATTTTGCGGAGCTTGTAATTATATACATCGTGTTTTTCTGCGAGATAAGCAATTTTGACCATTCCCTGTAGATTCCCTTTATGCCTAAAAGTTCAAGATTGTGAAATTCGTCAAAGATCACTACGCAGGATTTTCCTGTTTCCTGGTTTATTGTGTCGCACAATGATAAGAGTTCCGTCAAAATGTTGTTCTTTTTTCTTTTGGCGGCGGCATTTAAAATAGCCCTGACCCTCTCGATTGTCTTAGGGATATATTTCTCGGACCTTAAGATAAGGAAATCAAGGTCTTCTTTTAAGGCGGTGTCGCTGTTAGCCAGAAAATTATAGAGCAAAACCGCGATAAATCTTTTTGTAAATGATGCTACTGATTCGAGCCTTATGTCAAGATACAGGATAACGGTGCGGGTGTCGTAATACTGGCTTAGGAATTTGTATATAATTGAGGTCTTTCCTACGAATTCGTCACCTACAATAGCGATATTCTGCCGGTATCCGTCTTTTAGCGAGCTTACTCGTTTCTTTAATAATTCCAAGTAGTTTTTTCTATCGAAAAGATTATCCATTGCCTAATCAGATAAATAATAATAAGGATTTTGAGGGTTTGACCCTTTCCTAATCTCAAAGTGTAGGTAAATATTGGTATCCCTGCCTGCGGAGCCGGCCTTTGCGATTACGATACCCTTTTCTATCGCGTCTCCTGGTTTAATATATACTTCTGAGTTTCTGGCGTAGACTGATGAGAATCCGTCTCCGTGGTCGATTATGACAGTTTTTCCGTAAACACCGAAAGAATCGGAGTAAAAGACGACTTTGCCTGAGCGAGATGCGATTACATTGTTATCGGAGTATGGTTTGATATTAAGGCCTTTATTGACCATATTGCTGGATGTCTGTCCAAAGGAACCGACTACTTGCCCTTTTATCGGCCAGATGAAATCATCAAAAGAGTTTGCGCTTGCCTGACGAACGGACTTTTTACCGGGTATCAGTATTTTTTGGCCTATTTCGATCGTACTTGATTCTGAAAGGTTATTGATCCTCGTGAGCTCATCAAGGTCTACATCGTAGATCTTTGATATTCGCCACAAGGTCTGACCTTTTTGCACGCAGTGATATGTCCCGGAAACAGCAGGCTTAAACACTTTTCCTGTCGGCTGTTCATACGGAGCGCTCACGCAGCCGGCTAAAGTCAAAAGGTAAAGCACAAAGGGTAAAGCTATGATTAAGGATACGAAAGTTTTTAATTTTTTAATAAGCATTAGATCAAAAGCGAGAGAGGGGAATCGAACCCCCATTTTATGCTTGGGAAGCACATGTTCTACCACTGAACTACTCTCGCATATGTTCTACCACT
>JAHJJA010000027.1 GCA_018822885.1 Candidatus Omnitrophota bacterium | reverse complement strand
GGCGATATTGCGGTTGACGGAGGTATAAATGGCGAGACCGCGGCATTGGTAGTTGAGGCCGGAGCCAATATCTTGGCTGCTGGCTCGTATGTTTTTGGGGCAAAGGATCCGAAAGCAGCGATTAAGAACATCAGAGGAGAGTAAGATGCCAGAGATCAAGTTTGGGACTGACGGGTGGAGAGGTATTATCGGCGATAATTATACTTTTAAGAATGTCAGGATTGTTTCACAGGCGGTAGCCGATTATTTGGGTCAGGGTAAGAAGGTAGCTATCGGATATGACACGCGCTTTATGTCGGGAAAATTCGCCCGCACATGTGCCGAGGTGCTAGTAAGTAACGGCATAGAGGTGCTTCTTTCTGACAGGCCTACCCCGACGCCCACATTAAGTTTTGCGGTAAAACAGAGAAAGTTTGATTTGGGGGTGATGATCACTGCCTCGCATAATCCTTCGGAGTACAATGGTTTTAAAATAAAGACTTCTACCGGCGGCGGCGCAGGACCTGAAGTGACCGCAAAGGTAGAAGAGTTGTTAAATAAGTCGCAAGTCGCAAGCGACAAGTCACTAGAAGAAAAAATTAAAACGGAAGATATCACTACTGACTACATCAAGTTTATCCGCTCCTATATTGATTTTAAGAAGATCAAGAATAAGAAATTTAAGGTTTTAATAGACGCGATGTACGGTTCAGGCGATACGTTATTTGCGGATATCCTCAAAGGCACCGGGATAAGGCTTGAATTTATGCGTAATACCATTAATCCTTCTTTTGAAGGCGGCAGGCCGGAGCCTGTTGAGGATAATCTTAAGGAATTAAAGCGACGCGTTAAAGAAGGGAAGTTTGATCTAGGGATCGCCCTTGACGGAGATGCTGATCGCTTGGCTGCTGTTGCTCCGGGAGGGGTCTTTATCCACCCGCAGAAGATTTTAGGGCTCTTGGCTTTGCACCTTAGCGAGGACAGGCGCTGGTCCGGAGGCATTGTAAAGACTCTTTGCGGCACGAATATGATGGATGCGATCGCCGAATATTTGGGTGTTGAGCTTTACGAGACTCCTGTTGGTTTTAAATATATTTCTAATCTTATGGAAACAAAAGATATCGTCTGCGGAGGTGAGGAAGCCGGAGGTATGGGGGTAAAGAATTATATTCCGGAGCGTGACGGCACAGTGGCGGGTTTACTTCTTTTAGAAATGATGGTGTATCGCCATAAGAATATTTTAAAGATCTACAATGAAATGGAGAAACAATTCGGAAAATATTATTATGTGCGCGATGACCTGCACTTGGCTAATAAAGTGGAATTAAGGAAAGAAGACTTGCCTAATGAATTATTGGGCAGGCCGGTAGTCGAAGTCAAGGCCTATGACGGCTTTAAGCTTATCTGCGACGACGGAAGCTGGCTGATGTTTCGCGGTTCAGGCACAGAGCCTTTAATGCGCCTTTACGCGGAGTCCAAAAACTTGACGAGGGCCAAAAAGCTTTTGGCTTTAGGCAGGAAAGTAATCGGCGTAGAATAATGCTGCATTATTTCTTCAGATTTTTGAGTTTTCTTATTTTGAAATTTTACGGAAATATCAGGGCCTTTGGCAGGGAGAATATCCCTAAAACAGGGGGTTTTTTGCTGGTGAGTAATCACATGAGTTATTTTGATCCCATGGCAGTGGGGGTAAGTTGTCCGCGCCCATTAAATTATATGGCAAGGCACGATCTTTTTAATAACAGTTTCTTCGCTTGGGTGATCAGGAATTCTGGTGCCTTTCCCGTAAAAAGGGACACCGCCGATCTTTCGGCGTTAAAAGAGGCGATAAAAAGAGTAAAGTCCGGAGGAGGCCTGCTTTTGTTTCCCGAGGGGCGCAGAATTACCGATACAACTGCGTCTGTTGAGCCGGAACCGGGAGTAGGTTTTTTGATCTCTAAACTGCAAGTGCCTGTGATCCCTGTTTTTGTGAAGGGTACAGATAAGGTATGGCCCAAAGGCGCCAAGAAGATCGCTGCGCATCAGATCAACGTTTATTTTGGTGAGCAGATTTCAGTAGAAAGGAGGATGCCTTATCAGGATATTGCCCGGCAGGTCATGGGCAGTATAAGGCATCTGGGGAGCAAAAATTTCCTTGAAGAGGAGGTGTTTTTAAAAACCAAAAATTAAAAATCAAAAGTCTAAAAATCTAAAATAAAGGAGAAATAAAATGAGTAGCACAAGAGATGAATTAGAGCAGTTGTACAATGAGAGTATAAAGATAATCCATGAAGGGCAGGTCACAACCGGAAAGATAGTCTGCCTAAAGAGCAAAGAGGTTTTGGTCGATGTCGGTTTTAAATCGGAAGGCATTGTCCCGATCATCGAGTTTGCGCAGAACGAACTCGAAGTGGGTAGAGAGCTTGAGTTTTTGGTGGAATCAATCGAGAACGACGCCGGGGTCATTGCCCTTTCACGCGAAAAGGCGATGCGTATGCAGGGTTGGGACAAGATTATAAAATATTCGCAGGATGGCACGCTCGTAGACGGGAGAATCACTAAAAAAGTAAAAGGGGGATTTTTAGTCGACTGTCTCGGGGTGGAAGGGTTCCTGCCTTTATCGCTGTCAGCTTTTAAGGGCGTGACTGATAAGGATATCCTGATGAAAAGCTTTAAGTTCAAGATCGTCAAGGTTAACAACTTAAGGCGCAGTATAATCTTGAGCCGCCGCGAGGCGATGCAGCTGGAAAAAGATGCCGCTAAGGAAAAACTTTGGCTGGAGATAAAAATAGGCGGCATCCACCCGGGCACTGTCAAGGCGATCACTGATTTCGGCGCGTTTGTCGATATGGGTGGAGTCGACGGGCTTTTGCACATCACTGATATGTCCTGGTCAAAGATCAGCCATCCCTCTGAAATCGTCGCCATTGGAGATAGGATCGAGGTTATGGTTCTGAATATGGACAGGGAATCAGGAAAGATCTCTCTCGGCCTTAAACAGAGGCTTCCTGATCCATGGCAGGATATTGAAAACAAATTTTCTGTCGGCACAAAGATCAAGGGCAAGGTAGTCAATATTGTCCCTTACGGGGTATTTGTCGAACTTGATAAGGGCATAGAGGGCCTGATCCATGTATCAGAGATCTCATGGACAAAAAGGGTGAATAATCCAAGCGAGATGTTCGCGGTCGGGGATATAGTGGAGACTCAAGTTTTAAACGTGGATAAAGATGCCCGCAGGATATCGTTAAGCTTGAAACAATTGGAACAGAATCCCTGGCTTGACGCCGAGACAAAGTATCCGGTTGGCTCTAAGGTCAGCGGAAAAATCCGCGGCTTCACTGACTACGGGGCATTTGTCGAATTAGACTCAAACCTTGAGGGTATGATCCACGTCTCGGATATGTCGTGGACAAAAAGAGTGGCTCATCCTCAAGATGTTTTAAAGAAGGGGCAGAAAGTGGATGTGGAGGTGCTTTCTGTGGACAGCTCTAATAGGCGTATTTCTTTAGGGCTAAAGCAGCTTCAACCAAACCCATGGCCGGAAATAGCGAATAAATATCCGTTAGACACGGAGTTGGAGACCGAAGTAGTAAGTGTTACTGACTTTGGGGTGTTTGTAAAGATAGATGAGGAGCTGGAAGGATTGATTTACGCCAGCGAAATAGATAAGGAAGCGGCTCAAGCCATTAAGCCCGGAGACAGGATTAAGGCTAAGGTGATCAAGGTCGATACCGAACAGGCCAAGATCGGGCTTAGCTCCAAAATCTAGGGACGTTTTCCAAACCAATCAGGGGACGCTTTCCAAATCAAAGGAAAGAGTGTCCCTTGATTGTAAATAACAGAGGCAGGTATGCAAGGTTTAAGTTTAGAAAAGCAATTAGAAGTAATTAGGCGCGGCGCAGTCGAGATCATCTCTGAAGAGGAGCTAAAAAAGAAGCTTGAGGAGAGCATAAAAACAAATAAGCCCCTTAAGATAAAAGCGGGCTTTGATCCGACAGCTCCGGATATCCACCTTGGGCATACAGTGCTCCTTCGTAAATTGCGCCAGTTCCAGGACCTCGGGCATGAGGTGTATTTCTTGATCGGGGATTTTACCGGGCGCATCGGAGATCCCTCCGGGCGCTCAGAGATCCGCAAACAGCTCACTAAGGAGCAGGTTGTCGAAAACGCGGCAACCTATAAGAAGCAAGTTGCTAAGATCCTTGATATCGATAAGGTCAGAATCGTTTTTAACAGCGAGTGGTTTGAGAAGATGTCGGTTTTGGATATTTTGAATCTTACTACGCACGCGACCGTGTCTCAGATGCTCGCTCGCGCTGATTTCAAGAAGAGGCTGGCTAAAAATGAGGATATTTCTTTTCTTGAATTTATGTACCCGCTTTTGCAGGGTTATGATTCTGTTAAGCTCGAGGCGGATATAGAGCTGGGAGGGACCGACCAGATATTTAATCTGCTTGTCGGAAGAGATATCCAGAAAGACTACGGACAGCCGCAGCAGGTCGTCATTACCATGCCGCTCTTGGAGGGTACCGACGGCGTGCAGAAAATGAGCAAGTCCTACGCTAATTACATAGGTATTAATGAGAGCGCAAAAGACATCTTTGGCAAGGTCATGTCCATTTCCGACGAGCTGATGTATAAATATTACGAATTGCTGACTGATGAGGACCTCGCAAAGGTCAAATCAATGCATCCTAAAGAAGCAAAGGTTAGCCTTGCCCAGATAATAGTTTCTCAATATCATTCGAATGAGCAGGCCTTAAAGGCGAGGGAGGAATTTGAGCGCGTGTTCGCCAATAAGGAGATCCCGCAGGGTATCCCTGAGTATAAAATTAAATCAGGAGCCGGTATAATCGCTATTTTGCTTGATAGCGGGCTGGTTAAAAGCGGGAATGAGGCACGCCGCCTGTTAAAAGAAGGTGCTGTATCTTTTAACGATTCAAAAATAGAAAACGATGAGTTTTCTCTTTCTGAAGCGGGAATCATGAAAGTAGGAAGCCGCAGATTCCTTAAGATCGTTATTATTTAGGATGCTCAAAAAATTCGATAGCTTTACCAGAAATATAATAATCGTTTTTGCCGGCACTTCCCTGGCCAATATCTTCGGCCTTCTTTTCCAGCTTTTAATCGCCCATCGCCTCGCAGCCGCTGATTTCGCGGCCTTCAACGCCATGCTTTCAATCTTTGTGATTTTATCCACCCCGCTTTCGACCTTGCAGCTTGCCGTGGCAAAATACAGTTCGGGATTCAGCGCGAGGGGGGAGGAGATGAAGCTGCGATTTTTTCTCTCCGGTTTCTTGCGAAGATTGATTTTGTTTTCTATCGTCACCTCTTTGATATTTCTGGTTTTTTCTTTCCCCTTGCTTGAAAAGCTTAAAATAAGTTCAGTTTCCTGCAGTTACATACTTTCCGGACTGATAGCTGTTTCGTGGCTTGCTCCGCTTTTTACCGGCGCCTGCCAGGGCCTTGAGCTTTTTGGTTGGCTCACTACTTCGACTGTCGCAGGCGGGGCGATGAAGCTGACCCTTGCCTTTATATTTATCGGGCTTGGCTTTGGGATCGCCGGGACAATAGGGGCCTTGTTGCTTTCGTCTTTATGCGGCATAATAATTTTTTACATCCCTTTAAAGAAATTATTTATCTGGCATAAGATCAAGGAGGAGATTAAATACAAAGAGGTCTTGGTCTATCTGCTACCTTTAGCCTCAAGCAATCTTTGTTTTATGGCGCTCGTAAATTCCGATATGCTTTTAGTAAGGTATTTTTTTAGCGCTTTTGACTCCGGCCTCTACGCCTTAGGCCAGGTAGTAGGTAAGATCTTTTTGTTTCTTCCTGCGGCGGTGAGCCTTGTGATGTTCCCAAGGACAAGCGGCATAAGCGCGAAAAATATGAGCGCCCTTCCGACGCTAAAAAAGTCCCTGGCATACGTTTCTATTTTGTGCTGCAGCGCGTTTCTGTTTTATAATATTTTTCCTGATTTTGTGATGAAGGCCTTGACCGGGAAGATCTACCCTGACTCCATAATGCTTGGCAGGTTATTCGGGTTTTCTATGAGTTTCTTCGCGCTGCTTTTCCTTTTGATAACTTATTTTCTCTCTATAAAGGATTTTCGTTTTATTAAATACCTGGTAATATTCACGGCCTTGCAGGTGTTGGCGCTTTTCATTTTGCACGGAAACATCCTGCAAGTGCAACTAGTCCTTTGCGTGAACGCAGTCCTGCTTTTTGTAATACATTTAATTTTAGCTTTTAAATATGAAAGACATTAAAGAAAAGGTATCCATTATAATGCCTGCCTATAACGAGGCAGGGCATATCGCATCAAGCATAGAAGAGACTGCCAGGACTTTCGATGAGTTTGGTTGCCCTTGGGAGTTGATCGTGATGGATGACGGCTCGACCGACGGCACCTTTGAAAAGGCGAGGACTCTTTTAAGCAAATATCCCGGCCGCCTTATAGTCAAAAAGAATTCATTTAACATGGGCAAGGGGCGGGCCCTTAAGAGGGCAGTCCATTACATAAGCGGAGATTACGTGGTCTTTCTAGACGCTGATATGGACCTGCATCCTCTTCAGGTGCAGACCCTTTTTGATATTATGCGCCTTGATAAGGCAGATATTGTCATTGGTTCAAAACTCCATCCTAATTCTATAGTTAATTATCCGCTTCAACGCAAGATAATAAGTTATGGATATTATCTTTTGATCAGAATGCTCTTCGACCTTCCTTGTCATGATACCCAGACAGGGCTTAAATTATTTAAAGCCGATGTCGTCGAGAAGGTTTTTCCCAGAGTGCTGGTAAAAAAGTTTGCTTTTGACCTCGAGGTCTTAGTAAACGCGCATCATCTTGGATTTAAGATCACCGAGGCTCCTATAGTGCTTAGCCCGCAAAGGCACTTTGACAGGATAGGTTCCCAAGCGGTTTTTGCCACATTTTGGGACACCGCCGCGATTTTTTATCGCATGAACATATTAAAATATTATGACCGTATCCATTATCATCGCCGTAAAAACCTGGCAAAAGAATTTAGAAGAATGCGTCGCTAAGTGCGCACAACTTGATTATCCTGATTTCGAGATAATCGTTTTGCCGGACTTTGACGTTAAGGGACAGCAAAAACAGGGACTGTCCCCGAAGGGGACTGTCCCTGTTTTTGTAATTCCCAGCGGCCCGATTAACCCGGCGGCAAAAAGGGATATGGCTTTAAAGCACGCTAAAGGAGAAATAATTGCTTTTATTGATGACGATGCTTACCCTGAACCGGATTGGCTAAAGAATGCCGTAATTAATTTTAGCGATCCCGGGGTTGCAGCTGTCGGCGGACCGGCAGTGACTCCTGATTCAGATTCTCTTACGCAAAAGGCAAGCGGAGCGGTTTACGCTTCATTTTTAGTCGGAGGGAATTACACATATAGGTATATCCCCGGCAAGAGAATGGAGGTGGATGATTTTCCGAGCTGTAATTTTATCGTGCGAAAAAGTGTTATGCTTGAGCTGGGGGGTTTTAATACAAGTTTCTGGCCCGGAGAGGATACAAAACTCTGCCTTGATATTACAAAGGTTCTTAATAAGAAAATAATTTATGACCCCAAGGTTTTAGTATATCATCATCGCAGGACATTGTTTGGCGCGCACTTAAAGCAGATCGCCAGCTACGGCTTGCATCGCGGTTATTTTGCTAAGAGATTTCCGCAAACATCCCTGCGCCTGCCTTACTTTTTGCCTTCATTTCTTGTTTTGTTTGTTGCTGCAGGGGCTTTCTTATCAATATTTTCTATACAGTTAGGCGCGCTCTATGGTTTCACTCTATCTTTATATCTTTTGTTAGTTTTTATTTTTAGTTTCTCACGGGATCTTTCTTTAACGCCGCTGGTATTTCTCGGGATAATCAGCACCCATTTTATATACGGTATTTATTTCTTAAAAGGGTTATTGCTTAATAAGCTTAAGGAAGAAAAGTAAGATGAAAATATTGCTCGCCTACCCTCCTTTAAAAAACGAAAAAGGGTGTCCTACGCTTGGACAAAACCGCCAGTTTCAATATTTTAAGGAGCCGACCTATATTTATCCTGTTGTCCCTGCGACTGCGGCGTCTTTGCTTAAGAAGGGAGGGCATCAGGTCACATGGTTAGATTGTCTTGCAGAGGGAGTCTCTCACGATGATTTCTTAAGATTTATTAAAACTGAAAAACCTGATCTAATAGCCTTTGAGACAAAGACCCCGGTTATAAAACAGATCTGGTCGATAGTCAATGAGGTAAAGGGCCATACGCCTTCTTTGGGGAATTCTCTCTGGTCATCGGGGGCTGTGCCAAGAGTAGCCCTATTCGGAGATCATGTGACAGCGCTTCCGGAAGAATCTTTTGCAAATTCGCAGGTAGACTTTATCCTTACGGGCGGGGATTACGATTTTTTACTTTTAAACTTATGCGATTACCTCGGACATTCTCTCGGGGTAAAACCATCCGAGAACCCCGTTTCTTTGGAGAAAGGGATTTATTACCGCCAAGACGGCCGCATTGTAAATACCGGAAGTTTCTTATTGAATCATGACTTGGATTCGCTTCCTTTTATTGACAGGGATCTGACTAAGTGGCGCCAGTATGCCTATAAGAACGGCAATTTCAAGCGTACCCCCGGGACTTATGTCATGAGCGGACGCGATTGCTGGTGGGGTAAATGTACTTTTTGTTCCTGGCCTACGCTTTATCCTAAATTTAGGGCACGAAGCGCAAGAAATGTCCTTGATGAATTAGAGTTCCTTATAAGCAATTACCATATCCGAGAAATAATGGATGACACCGGTTGTTTTCCCGTCGGAGAATGGCTTAAGGAGTTCTGCCGCGGCATGGTTTCCCGAGGGATCAATAAGAAGGCATATTTTGACTGCAACATGCGTTTCGGAGCGCTCACCTTTGAGGAATTCAAATTAATGAAAAAAGCCAATTTCCGCCTGCTTCTTTTTGGTTTAGAGTCTGCGAATCAGAAGACCATGGACAGGATCAATAAAAACTTAAAAGTTGAAAGGGTGATAGAAGATTGCAAGGCGGCTACAAAAGCAGGGTTGTTTCCTCATATCACCATAATGTTCGGTTATCCCTGGGAGAGTTTTGAGGATGCTTCGAAAACATTAAAACTTGGAAGCTGGCTGTTAAAAAAAGGCTACGCCTATACGATGCAGGCGACAATAGTCATCCCTTATCCGGGCTCGCCTCTTTTTACGGAGTGCAAATCTAAAGGGTGGCTTAAAACTTTTGATTGGGATGATTACGATATGAAAAATCCGGTTATGCGCTCGGATATCGCCGACGAGCAGCTGTTAAAGCTTGTACAGGGGATGTACGGAGTTTCCTTTCAGCCGGAATTCCTCTTAAGAAAGGTCTTTTCTATCCGCGATATTGACGACCTGAATTATTACCTTCGCGCCTCTAAAAAAGTCTTTGGGCATATCTTTGATTTCCACAAAAAGCAGGGTTCTACCTGCAGTGAATAATGAAATACCGATATTCGGTAGATCAAAATAACAGTCTCTCCCTAAAGGTCCCGGGCTCAAAGCGCGCTGTGCCTGCGCGCGGCCGCTTTAAGATAGATAAAAACAATAAACTTATTTATCTTCTTAACGAGCCTTGCGAGTGGAAAAGGAAATACAAGCTTCCTTCTAAAATGATCTTCGAAGGGAAATGGGGGCTCGATCGTAATCATAACCTGGAATTGACTCTTGAAGAGAATAGGAGCCAATTTAAGAGCGATACCCTGACGATCAGGGGCAATATTATAAAAGCAGGCTCCGATACGATTGTATTCGAGGCAAAAAGCATCGATCAGAACGGCCTATTACATCTACAGATGCTTGAATTGGGGGTCAGATGGTCTGCGGATGAGGTTAACCGATTATGCTTCAGCGCGAAAAAACGCGCTTCGGATATCGTTGTCCTTCAGGGCGAATGGTTACTGGATAAGAATCAAAAGTTGACTTACACCTATGAGAGGCAGGAGCTAAAAAGAAAGACTAAGCTAAAAAATACGCTTGTTTTTGAGGGGTTTTGGCAGATAGCCGACTCAAAAAAGCTTGTTTATATCTTAAAAGGAAGCCCTGATTCCAGGTTTGAATTCCGCGCGCAGATCCAGTCACCGACGATCTATCCGCAGGAGGGGGCGATTAAATTCTTATTAGGAGCGGGAGCCAAAAAGACAAGCCCTAAGGCGCAAAAAACAATCTCACTTTATGGCGCCTGGAAATTCAGTAAAAGGCTCGGGCTTTCTTTTGAGATTGATTATCAAGAAGAAAAGGTGGTGGCCGCAGAATTTGGGGTGGATGCGGCTTTGAATAAGGCAAACCAGGTATCCCTCGCTTTAAAAACTAAAGAGGGCAAGCCTTTAGGGGTGGACGCGGTCTTTACTCATAAGTTTCTCAAGCAGTTGGATGCCGAGGTATTTTTGAAGTTAAAAGATTCAAAAGATGAGGCAGCTGCTTCTATTGGTATGCGCATTCCATTTTAATTTTAACTCCTTGCAATTGTTAGTCT
>JAHJJA010000026.1 GCA_018822885.1 Candidatus Omnitrophota bacterium | reverse complement strand
TTCTTAATAGAAAAATCGGTTCTGAAAAACTGAAACAATTGAATTTTTATGATGTCGATGCTGAATTATATGATGCGCTTGTGACTGATTGTAGCTTCTGGAAGGCAAGCGATAGTAATATTATTGATGAATGGCTCAAAGAAATGCCTCGAGAAGGGGTGGTTCTTGATTTAGGCTGCGGTACAGGAAAATCAGCGATCCCGATTTATAACAGTGGCAGGCGAGTTATTGCAACGGATATCTCTATGGGCATGATAAGAAAAGCCATAAAAAAAAGTTATGATTTTGGAGCTGGTGGAATCACGTATTTCCTTTCAGACGTTGAGGATCTTCCATTAAATCGGGATTGTTTTTCTGCGGTCATGTCTTCAGGAGTTTTGCATCATCTTGTTGATCCGTGCTCCGTTGTAAAAAATATAGCGCGATTGCTAAAACCGGGAGGATGTTTCTATTCTCATGAGAATCACGCTTCATTAGCCAGGCCTTTATTTGATCTGCTAATGAAAGCAAACAAACTTTGGAATGAAGAGGCCGGTAGCCATCCTTTATTCAGAATCAAAGAGATAAAAGATTTGCTTGAAGTAAGCGGCCTGTGTCCAGATATACGGACTAGCGTCTTTCTTCCCCCGCATATTTTTAATCTTATTAGCTATAGATTGGGCAAGGTTATTTTGTCCGTTACTGATTCGCTTTTTGGAAGGAGATTTTTGTTTAGAGACTTCGGAGGATTATTAATTATAAAGGGGCGGAAAATCAAATAATGGGAGTTGGCGCCAAGAAGATGGATAAACAGGATAATTCAATTTTAGCATTACCGATTGCATTTAAGATCTTTAAGTCTTTAGTAATAGGAAAGTATTATGCGGCTTTTATTAGCGAATACGTTAAGCCTAAAAATGGAGATAGGATTTTAGATATTGGCTGTGGATATGGGGATATCTTAGATTATTTACCTGAAGTTGATTACTCTGGATTTGATATGAATAAAAGATATATTGATGCCGCTATAAAGCGTTATGGAGATAAAGGTCATTTCTTTTGCGGCGCGATCGGTAGCTTGATTTTGGAGCAGAAGCAGCATTTTGATATTGTTATGGCAATAGGGATATTGCATCACCTTGAAGATGATGAGGTTTTAGATCTGTTTAAGTTTGCCAAGAGTGTATTAAAGCCCAATGGCATCATGGTTACTATTGATCCATGTTATGCTGATAAGCAATCTGTGTTGGCGCGTTATCTGTTCTCAAATGACCGCGGTAAGTTCATTCGGTCTGAAGAGGCGTATGTTTCTTTGGCCTCAAATTTATTCAAGGAAATCAGATTGTGCAAACGCCATGATTTATTGCGAGTTCCTTATACTAATATAATCCTTCAGTGCAGGAATTGATCTTTTGCTTGGGAGATACAGATGAATAAAACAAGGCAGTCACTATTTAAAGAGGTAATAGTGGTTTTGAGTTTAATCGTTCTTGCTTTTGGGATTAGATTATTTTTCCTGCAATTTAAACAGGCAATCGGCACAGACTCTTATTTTTATCTTACTTGCGGCAAGAATCTAATAGAGGGCAAGGGGTTTGTGAATATGGATGGATCTGCGCATCTAACCTTTGCTCCGTTAGCTTCATTTATTATAGGCGTTTTTTATCTAATAACAAATAATCTTGAGTTATCAGGAAGATTAGTTTCTGTTTTATTCGGAAGTTTATTAATCCTCCCCGTGTATTTGATTGCCAAAACGATGCGCGATACTAAAATAGCTGTTTTGACTTCAGTATTTAGCGTATTTTATCCAGGCCTGATCAATATCTCTACTCAAGTAGGCAGCGATTCTCTTTATTCGTTTTTGTTAGCATGGTTAGTATATTATTTTTGGAAAGCTTTAAATAAGAAAGATAGGGATTGGGTGTATTTTGTTTATGTCGGAGCCTTACTTGGATTGTGTTATTTGACGAGAGCCGTAGGACTCATCTATTTCTTTATTATAATCTTATGGCTCATAACATTTTTTCTTATTAAAAGAATCAATTTTATTCATGCGGCTAAGAACATTTTTGTTTGCCTATTCGCGTTTGTAGCAATTGCCTCACCGTATTTTTATTTTACATATAGGCATACGGGCACTGTTTCTCTTTCTCCTAATGCAGGTATTTGGCTGAATATGGATGTTAGCAAATCAGAGGAGGAAATCGAGATAGCCAAAACTTCTATTACAGGAAAAGAACAATATAAAACCGATAACAGTTTTAATCTTATGAGTTATTTTATAAAGTATCCTAAAGCTTTCTCTTTGAG
>JAHJJA010000025.1 GCA_018822885.1 Candidatus Omnitrophota bacterium | reverse complement strand
TGTAGTATATACTGTCTGCGGTTTAAGCCACTCGTTTTTTAGGTCTTTTGCCATCCTGCACCGCCTTGTCTAAGTGTTTTTCTATTCTCCCTAAACAATCTAATGCTTCTACATCTTTATGCGCCTTTATACACCACTTCGCACTTTTGACCCATTGCGCCAATTTGATATAGTCGATTTTTACATTCAGGACACTCATTTTTTAAGCTCCAAATAGATTTTGTCTAGCTTGTTCTCCATGCGGATTTGACGAGCGTCTATCCGGTCATATAGTTTCTCATCTGCCGCCCGGAACTCTGCCCTGATTATCGTCCTGTCGTCCGAGGCTTTCGTCTCAGCCGTAGCTATCCTGCCGCCGAAATAAAAACATATTCCAGCCATTAGACCACATATAGAGATTATCACACTAATGACTTTTATTATTAGACCGTTTCCATTTGTTGCCATATCACCCCCTATTCATTAGGTGCAAGTTTTTCTAGTGCTTCTTTCTTCTCGATCTCTATTTCAACATCAAGAAGCATATCTTCATAATACGTTTTTGCCGCCTGTAGTTTAGGGATACCATCCTGCGCCTGCGCTATCTGCGCTTCCATCCGGGCAATCGCTCGCTCTATATTGATAATGTTCGCCTGTATCTGCTGGGCTGACAGCGTGACGGTTTTCGGCGTAACCTCAACAACGGATTTTGTCGTTATCGTAGCTCCGTCTGCTGAAATGATTTTCGTGTCTACCATGTCCTCCTGGATAACGCTCAACTGGGCGTAGCATATTGTTGAGGTCAACAAAATGGTCAATAGTGTAATTAGCTTTTTCATATTTCTCCCTTTTTTGGCATAAAAAAATCCGGACCGACCCTTTTGTCAATCCGGTAGAACAGGTTCTTGATCACCTCCATGATCAAGAACGACATGCACTTACATCTCTGTAATAAAGCAATAAAGTATACCTTATATATAGCGCATTTTCAAGGTCATTTTCTCATGACCATTTACACACCTCGTAGGTGTGTAAGGTAGAAAAGGGAGTTTCTATTATTGTAAAGGTAGGGCACATTTAAATGTGCCCTACCGAACTTATTGCATTACAAGTTCCGGTTCCTGTGGAGCTATGTCTATGTTAGCAAGAGCCAGTTTTAGTTCTTCAGCTGGTTTATCTGATTCAAGTAAGACCAGGAATTCTTTTATAGAGCTGTCAGTTGCGCAACACTTTTCTTCCTCTAATCTTAGAATGTCAGAGATACAGCTTAAGACATTGCCAGCTTCTTGAGCAAAACTTTCTTTTGAACAGCAGGATAAGAGGTATTCTCTAATTCTTTCTGCGGAAGGGGTAATACCTGCATCGATCATAGCTTGGATCTCTTTTAGTTCAGCACTCATAGGGACTGTCCCCCTCATGGCTATATCAGGGCGAGCCAAGGGGACTGTCCCTAAAGAAGGAACCGGCTGTGTCATAATGGGCATGCCTCGGAAGTCAATTCCCCCGGGAGTTCCTGCAGGAGAGTTGATGCCACCGGGAGCCTTGGAGTCACCGGGTTTTTGCCCTTCCGACGCATTTCCAGGTATTGGCAATATAACAGCGAACCTCGTAACATAGTTTTCCAGATCTTTTCTCAACTGATCATTGGGCTTGTTTCTTCTGCCGTTTTGATCATAGATAATTCCGCGCAACAGGCCATTTCGCCTGCTCGAGACCTCTATCGTTGCTAAATGGCCTTGCACCAGCCTTTGCCCAAGAGCAAGCAAGCCCCTGCCTACGCCATACTCTTTAGAACTATATGCTCTCACAAACAGGTTATCCCAGGCCTCTTGCGTCAAGCCGTCCCCTTCATCAAAAACCTCTAAAATCACCTTGCCGTCTTTCTGTTTGGCTTTCACTACAACCTTCCCTCTGCCGCTATCAGAAGAGCTGATTGCTTCAAAGGCATTAACAATCACTTCCGAAAGACCGGCTTCAGTACCCGGTTCATCAACGCTAAATAACGATTTGGCTCCAGAGAGCCCTCGTTTATTGAGCCAATCGACAATATCGTTCCTAACCCGGTTTGCTTTTGTAAAAATATATTCGAACCTTGCTTCTTCATCGAGCCCCCGCACTTCTTGCGCGTTAAATTCCGAAACAGATTCAAACTCCTCATCTGCCCCGTCCAAAGGCCGTTCTAAAGAATCGCTTTTGGCCGCGCCTAATTTCTTTCTTAATTCCTCGATATGCTGTTTTATTGTCTTTGCAGAAGGATTGACACCAAGGCTGGGGACGAGTAACTTCGCAGCACATCTGCTGTCAGTGGAATTAAATGTCAAGTCTATGCTGACGCTTAGCTGCGCCGGAAAAACCTGATGCAACTTTTCTTTTTTGAATCCGCGACCGCCGTCTCCCGCAAGCGCCCTAAGAACCTCCTGACGGTTATCCACCTTGCGCTGCGCTGAAATTAATAAATTCTCATCGCTTCTATCATCACTTCTTTGCAAATCCTCTCCGCCGCCGGCAATAATAACTTCGAAATCATCAATCTCATCCGGGCTGATATCGCCTTTTGCATACTCAATGGTATCCAGCACCGGCTTGATAAAAGAACCGGAAGAATGGCCTACATAAGTCTTTTTTGTGCGCGGGTTATGAATGATGACTCCGATACACGGCCCAAGGTCCATGCTGATTGCCCTGCCGTCGGAGAACACAAGAGACGTGGTTCCGGCAGGCGCAGGCGTTGAAACAACCGTCTCATTACCGGTATCAGCCTCCGGATTTCTGGCCCTTCGGCCCCCTAAAACTATAGGATTTAAAACCATCGGCTCAGCCTGATAATACCTAAACCAATCCTCCTGCGCAATCTCAATAGTTTCAACGAAGTCTTGGTCAGGCTGTAACGAACCAACCGCAGGCGACGGATTCTCCCGCTGTTCCTGTTTACTTAGCCTCTCTTCAATTATCTTTTGCGCCTGGGTAATAGCAAGATAAAGATTTGCCTCTGCTTCTTTAGAATCTTCAGATTCTCCCAAAGGACTTCCATTATCCTTAAGTTGAATAAAACCAAAAACTCCTCCAATAAGATTAGGCATATCCAGATTAATCCCGCCATGCATATCTTTAGACCTAAACTGCCCAAAGAACTTATCTAAATTAGGGCTTGCTGATTCGTCTCGAAGAAGCCCTATTACTTTCCAGCCTATGCTTTCCACATTATCCCATTCCTGCCTCTCTAAAGCTACGGACAACCGGTGAAACTCTTCCTGCAAGGACTGGATCTTCTCGAGCTCTTTTTGGTTAAAGCCCTGGCCGGAGGTTTGTGAGGCTTTGTCCTGCGCCGAGCCTTCCATCGCCATATCTTCTATGGGTTGGGGGATGTTTTGTTGTTGTTTGTTGGCTATTTCGGATTCTATTGTTTGCAATTCCTGTTGGTTTTCCTGGTGACGTTGGGTGATGTCTATGTTGGATCTAAGGAGAATGGTTTCTTCTATCTGTTGTTCGATGTTTCTTGCAGCCCAGTGGTGCACATCACCTTGGTTCTCTGCTATGGTTTGTCTTTGGCCAAGGTGTCTGGCTACTAGTTCATGGATGAGGAGTCTTGCAAAATCGGTTATTGAGTTAGTCTCCTTGTTAACCAGAGATTGATTGCCAGCTTTTGAGCCTCTAATGAATATTTTATCCTCATAGCCATAGGCATCTCCTGTTAAGCTTAGCTCATCTAATGCAGCGTCATCCACTATGAATACTTGGGCTCCGGTTAAGACTTCAGGAGAGATGAGTTGAGCTTCATTAATAAGAGCTATAAGATTTTGTCCTATTGCCACTCTTTGAACACCTTCGGCATTATTAACTGCCTTGCTAGCAAGCTTGGCCATGGTAGCCGGGTCAACTGCTTCAAGAGTTGACCAGATAGAAGAAGCATATTCAAAAAACGCTGTATACCTGCTAATCAATAGTTGTGTTTCTTCCACATCAAACGTAGAAAACCCAATTTCTCCTCTACCCTCAAGCCCGCCATTAAATCCTCTAAACTCTTTTCCTTGCATAGAAAACAGTTCTTCTAGCTGTTTTCGTCTAAGGGCTTCTCTTTCCTCCGGAGTTAATGCTTGAGGGTGCTGATGAAAATACTCTGCCAAAAGTAAAATGCTATAATAAATCTCATCATCTCGAGATATAATTCCTAAATCAAAACCTTTTCTGATGATCCCTTGCATAACACTTTCTGCGTTGATGAATCCTGAAGTGTTGTTCAATCCATACCCCAATAGAATACCCTGTCTATCACCCAAATTATTAACTAACTGTTCTAACCCTTCTTGAGTTTGTGCTTGGGATAACTCATTATCGCTAATAATTCCTGCGGCGTGACCTCTACGCAGCATAGCTCTTGCTGCCTCCTCTTCATATAAATATCTTTTATCAGTAAACACAAATCTCTTGCCTGTCATCGCATTTAACTGTTCTATAATATCCTCCGATATCGCATAATCAAGCCAAGCAGCTGGCCGCGCTCCGATAAAAACAGAAACAGACTCGGTACTGGTTAAGAGCATCTTAACAATTGGATCATCATTGTGTATTTGAACGAGGCGATGTAATGCGCTCGTTAGCATTTCGATATTTCTTTCCTCTGCAGAAGTCAAAGCTATAGATGGCGCGTTGGCAAAAGGAAGATTTATTGATAGAATATGTTGTTTTGTTAAGAGTCTAAATCTCTCCCCCAGCAACCCAAACGGCTGAAGCCCATCCTGCGGCCCAATTGCAATCAGCTCATTAATAAACTCCTTTACTACCGTTTTAGGATCAACTTTATCTTGATTATGCTCCTGCTTAAGATAACCTTCCAACGCTTTCGCAGGATTAGGATAATAGTGTTTAACAACCTCCCGTGCTTCACTGAATTTATCTTGACCGGCAAGCTGTTTAATTCTTTTATTTATCTGAGCGACCTCCTGTTTCGCTTTCTGCACAGCTTCCTGAACATTAAAAGGTAAAGATATTATATCCGGCCTTTTAGCAGTAAGCTCTGCCATCTGAAGCGCGCTGGAAACATTGCCGACAGCTACTACTGCTGCATTGCCTGCGCGCTCCATCGGATTTGCGCCTTCGGGGATTTTATTGCCTTTGATAGTGGCGGTGTTGATGTTCTCGCTGAATTCTATGCCCAGCTCATGCAGAGCAAGAAGGAAGCTCTTTTCAGGAGTAGCATCATCATAGCGAGTGTTGATAAGAGTAGAGAGTTGATTGCGTAATGCAACATCAGAAAGAGAATTGATAAAAGTCTGTATTGTTGCGATTTCTGCATCACTTGCAATACCAAAGAGTATCTTGGCAAAGATATTGGCCAGGTCTTCTTTGTTCTTTGTAGTTAGGTTAAGTTTACCTAAGAGCTGGTGGAATATTTCATGGGCATGGATAAAACCGGTGAATTTATTGGCGATCTCCTTTTGTAAATCTTTTTGCTCCTGTTCGGTTAGTTCTTCTACTCTCTTACCTTTAGCTTTGGCAAAAACCTCGCTCAAAGCAACTGCTAAATCACTGAACTCCTGGGCAAAAAGCTCTCTTGCTTTGACCGGATCAATATTAAGTTGGCCGTTTAATTCATAGCCAAAGGTTTGTTCATTACGGGAAAGGGGGTTGGATTGCGGGGCCGGAGAAATCTTTAATTTATCTTTGCTGTCAGAAGGAATAAGGGGCTCTACAGGCTTCCAATCTCTTTCCGGGGTTGTAACAAGAGCACCTTCTAATCCATCGAGCGCGCTCTCTAAATCTTTAAGCGAAACTGGCTGCGGCAACTCTGTATCCTTAAAAACATGCTCCTGGAAAAACTTACGCCTTGCGCGTATAGTTTCTAAAGGCGCAAAACCTCTCCTGTTATTCCAATGATGAGAGGCAACGCCATGCGTAAGCACCAACGCCTGATAATCCTCGCAAAATAACTCAAAGGCCTCCCGGCGTGCATCCTGATCGCCTTCCAAAGATCCTTCTTTATTGTAAACGGAGATTAGATTTTTTCTTGCCGCTTCTATCCATTTTACTTCTAATCCCTTAGACACTACCAATCGTTCATAAATCTCTGCGGCCACCTGCATCAGAAGCCTCTGAGGGTCTGAATATGGCAACCACTGCGTTATGGTTATCTCGGTGCCGGTGTTAGAATCTACTCTGGTTTCTTCTTTGGCACCGCCAGTTTCCTTAATTTCAAACTTTTTCCCTTCAAGAAGCTTTAGATGCCCGGGAGCAAAATCATCCAGCAACTTAAAAACCTGATCAGTGTCGATATCTCTTGATTCGGCTTCAGCCTTTAATTTCTCGACGAGATTCCCGAGCAATTCTATCAAATCAGATACCTGATTAGTCAGCTCTTCCCCTGGCACGGCCTGATTCTCAAGCATATCCCTGAAAAATATTCCGTAGCTGGCCAAAGTCATATTGCTTACCCCGCCGCTAGTGATATA
>JAHJJA010000024.1 GCA_018822885.1 Candidatus Omnitrophota bacterium | reverse complement strand
GTTAGCGATAACAAGATTCTCGTAATAGCCAAAGAGGCCTTCCTCTCCATTGATCAACCTGTGAAACTCTAATCCGACTTCCTGGCGCAGCCTTTCCGGAATAAAATCATCGAACCAATTTTTACCTACTATCTCCTCTTTTTTATAGCCAAGGATCTCGCAGCCTTTTTCGTTGATCTGGCTGACTATTCCCTCATTATCAAGAACCATCATAATTACCGCGACAACTTCAAAATATTTCTGCGCCTTTTCTTTTTCCAGTGTTAACGCTACTCTTGCCTGCTTGCGGCTAATAGCTACTCCGATGCTGGCACCTATCCCCTCAAAGAACTTTATCAAATCCAAAGTAAAGATTCCTTTACGCTTGTCATTGAATTGTATAAGCCCGATGATTTTGTCACCTGAACGAAGCGGGATAAGCGCAACGGATTCATAGCCTTCACTGTTACAGCGGTTTCGCGTGCGCGCCATACGGTCTTTTTCCGTAGTCGTTGCAAGGAGCTCGCTTGTGCAGTTGCTCCAGAAACTCCCGCCTTCGGTAAAAAACGGCTTAGTCGGATCGGTCCTGCCGCAAATGATATTCCCGCACATGCACTCAAGATAAGGGTTACCCTGGGAGTCCCGTATAAATTCTCCTTTTTGGTCTCTTGCGCAAAGGTAGCGCTCTGCCTCTACAAAGTCATTCGCAAATCCATTGGTAAAATAATACGGATAATCTCCTCCTTCTTTCAAACGGAGCCCAATCGCATCAAAACCGGTGAACTTCTTAGCCAAACCAAGAATCTCACGAACTATATCAATACTTTCACTTGGATTATTAAGCAATTCCAGCACCTTCACCGCAAAACGCTGTCTATCCTGCGCCCTCTTGCGATCAGTGATATCTCTAAAATATAGATTTGCGTATCCTGCCTCTTTGATAGGCGCGATTACAACTGAAAAGAACTTCCCTTCTTCTTCTTCTTCTTCTGCTGCTGCTGCTTCCCCAACCTTCCCAGCATCAAGCCTTTCCTGTATTAGGCGGCGCCATCTCTCTGGCGCCTTGCCGCCAATCTCAACACCCCACTTGGCAAGCAAGTCCATACCGCTTCCATTACTATATAGAATTGTACCGTCCTCGGCTATGCGCAGGACAGGGTTAGGATTTTCTGATGGAAATTTTGAAAGGCTTACTATTTCGCTCTCCATCTTCTTACGCCCGGTGACATCCTGGCCGATTGAAAGCAGGCCCACTATTTTGCCACTTTCATCTTTGAGTATTTTATCATACCATTCAATATCGATCAGGCGGCCGTCTTTAGCCGTAATAGGATTGTCATTGCCCCGCGTTTGAATACCGCCTACCGCTTTCTGAAATAATTCTCTTATCCTATCCCTATCAATTTCCGGTATAAATGTTGAAAACCAATCTTTACCCCGCACTTCCTCAAGTTTATACCCTGAAAGGTCTTCCATGTATTTGTTAAAACTAATAATGGCTCCATTTGTGCCAAGTACGAGTATAATGGCTTGCGCGGTATCAATTAGTGATTGCGAAAAATCCCTTTCTTGTTTCAGTCCCTCTTCTGCCTTCTTGCGCTCGGTGATGTCGCGGCCGATACTTAAGACCAGTTTCTTCCCGCCGAATTCAACCCAAATGGCATTAAGAAGGAGTATAGATATACAGCCGTCTTTTCTCCTGACCTGTGCTTCATAATTGCGGACCTTGCCATCTTTTTGCAGTAAAGCCATCATGCGGCTGCGCTCACCGGGTTCAACATATATATCGTTCATATTAATCTTTTCGAACTCCTGCGGACTGTAACCAAGCATATCTTCGATGGCACGGTTGATTATGAGCAACTTGCCTTCCGGGGTCGTAATGGAGATGGTGATCGGTGCCGCGTCAAATAATATTCGATACCTCTCTTCACTCTCGCGCAGCTCCTTTTCCGCCTTCTTGCGCTCGGTTATTTCGCGGATGTTGCACTGGATGACTTTTGCCCTGTCAACTAAAAAGGCATCGGCGGCAATATTTAAGCCTTCTTTGGTCCTGACTTGCAAGTCCGGGTAATTGATAATTCCGTCCTTTTCCAATTTTAACGCAGCCTGCTGAAATTCGCTATTATCCTTGACCATGCCGATATCCCAAAGTTTCTTTTTTAAAAACTCATCCTGGGAATAACCCAACAATTCCTGGGCAGATTTATTAGAATTAAGAATGTCGCCTTCGGCTTTATGAATAAGCAAAAGCCCATCCTTTGATGTTTCAAAAGTCTTACGAAAACGCTCCTCGGAATTTTTCAAGTCCTCTTGCAGGCGCTTGCGCTCGGTAATATCTTCAATGGCCAGTAAAATTAGTTCTTCTTCTTCTTCTTCTTCTATAGCCCCTGCTGATATTATCGCCGCTATTTCCCTGGGAACACGCAACTGGCAGGCATTCAGGGACATCACTCGCTGTCCGATTTGCTCAAACTTATGCTCGACCTCATAATCTTGCACAACTTTTTTACCCGGTATGATTTCTTTTAACAGCGTAAGCAAAGCAGGAATATTCCACTGCTTGTTGCCTAAATCAGGAAGCAACTGGCCTATCGTGTCTTTTTCTGTGACCTTAAAGGTTTCATAGAAGGACTGGTTTGCGGAAATAATTTGCAATCTTTTATCTAAAACCAAAAACGGCTCCCTTAGCGTAGCAATGATGCTATTGGCATACTCTAAGAGCGCTTCGATCTTTGGTCCATGCTTTTTGTTTTTATCTTCCATCTTTAAAGCCCTCCAGCGGAATTTCTCCTCACAGGACCGTTTACTTTTATCCCTTTGGCCCCATTCCAGTTACGCAGGAACTGTGTCCCTCTTTACCGACTTCCCTGATTTGGCCAGACTATATCATAATAAACGCTGCGGCCTTTGCCGGATAATTGACGAAGAACCTTTTTGTGAAGCATATCCAAACTCCTGAAGCGATTAATATGCCTAATCGCTTCAGTATATTAAATTAATTTTTCTTATTTATTAAATTCACAACCAACGTGGTGATAATATCTCGTTCGCCAGGCTTACTTTCTGCGATCATTAAAGTCAAGGCGACTAAAGCATTATCGGCAATACGCTTTGAGCCATCTTTATTATACAAGATACCATTCTTCTCTAGAAACCATAAAAAAATTGAAGCGGCGATCCGCTTATTGCCATCAATAAAAGAATGGTTTTTGACAATGAAATACAAGAGATGGGCTGCTTTTTCTTCAACGCTTGGGTATAAGTCTCTTCCGCTGAACGTCTGGTAAATTACAGATATTGAGCTTTCGAATGATTTATCTCGCGTAGCGCCAAAAAGTTCGGAATCCCCAAATTTTTCTTTTAGTTTTCCTACCGCATCCAACGCAGCTTCTTTGCTTAATTTAAATTTCTCCTCTTTAGAAGTATGCGACACCTTGAGCCGCTTATAATCATAATCATCGAGAAGAACAAGCGCATAATTATAATCACTAATAACCTCAAGTAATCCCATAGCCTCTTGATATCCGAGTTGTTTTCGCTCTTTCATGCTACAGATAAGTTTTACTGTACGCTGTAACGCCTGAAGTTTTATAGTTTGCTTTTTTAAGCGCTGCTCATTAATGGTATAGCCATCGATTAGATATTTTCTTAGCACATTTGTAGCCCAAATGCGGAACCGTGTGCCGTTCTGAGATTTAATACGGTAACCGACGGAAATAATCACGTCAAGATTGTAAAAATTTGTTTCGTAACTTTTCCCGTCAGCGGCAGTTATCCGGAAATTCCGGATAACTGAATTCTTTTTTAACTCCTTCTCTTTGAATATATTCTGTATATGTTCGTTAATCGTCCGGACGTCCTTACTGAACAAATCGCTAATTTGCTTCTGAGTAAGCCAAACTGTTTCTTGTTCCAGTTTAACTTCAAGCCGGATTTTCTTATCCTTCGTTCGATAAATAACTACTTCGCCTTTTGAAGGTGTTTTAATAATTATATTTTTCATAACCTGATATCCTTCGATGCAATAATAGTACAAACAACTGGCCTAACCCTAAAACGAAAATACCGCCCCTATTTCTGGAGCGATATTGAAATCAAAATCCGTGTCTTTTTTTACCGGAACTTTAAGGCAAAACTCTAAGGTCATATTTTTTGTCGCTTTATACTGCACTCCCGGGATCACTTCTGCCCTAAAATAATCGGTGTAAGGGATCTTGCCTCCTCCGCTAAATTTGCTTTTCGGCGCCATCCAACCGCTGGCTTCAAGAAACAGGTTGATCTTCTTTGTTGCGGCGTATTCCCCCACCAGGC
>JAHJJA010000023.1 GCA_018822885.1 Candidatus Omnitrophota bacterium | reverse complement strand
CGTTAAATTCAAGAAATTCTACCCCTTCTTCTTTTCTTATTCTTATTTCATTGATGATATTTTCCGCTGTTCTGGATCTATACGTCCTCCACATACGCGAATCATCGCAAAATAAACATCTAAAAATGCATCCCCTGCTCCCTAAAATCGGCAATCTATTCTTATGTTTATACCTGCCCAGGGGGAATCGGCTAAAATCAGGGAAGGGGAGACAATCGAGATCATGGATCAATGGACAAAGCCCATTATTTACAATTCTTCCATTTTCCCGCAGCACTGTCCCCTGGCAGCCATCTAAAGAAGACCCGCTCTTGATCCTGTTTAAGATCTCCACTAAAACTTGCTCCCCTTCTCCCATCGCTACGATATCAACAGTCTTTTTTCCGCAAGGCTGCTCCAGCTGTAATAAATGATAAGCATGGCCTATGCTATAGCTTAAATGTAACGGTCCGCCAAAAATAATAACTGTTTCCGGAGCAATCCTCTTTAATTCACTGGCCAGCTTAATGCTTGCCCTAAGAGAAGAACTTTGAACCGAGAATCCTGCAATACGGCAACCCGATTCTGTTATTTGCTTCGCCCAATCCCTAAAATATTCTTCCGGCAGAAACCCCTGATTACTAAAATAATCTTTATCCAGCCATTGAAAAACATACTGAAAATCCCAAAACTTCTTTTCATCATCATTTGATCTAGAGTATAGATCTATATTGAAATCAAATATATCGGTTTGGTAATTATTAACTCTAAGATAAGCAGCCAAATAACCCAAGGCAAGCGGAGGCCTGTCGATCCCAAAAGCTGGACACTGCACTAAAGCTATTTTCATAATAACTATTCCCTCAATCCTCCGATACGCTCATTAATATTAGCCCCTAATCTCCTTTGGTTCTCCCTGAATCTTTCCAAGCGCTTCAATCTTATCTCATAGCTATTCCCATCGTCAGCTGTGGACCACATAAAGTTGTTGTCTAAGGATACCCCTAATCTTTCCCGGTTATCATACACATAAGTATGCGGTTTTACAAAAAATAACGCCGCGTCCATTTCGTCAATATGCTCCGTGTTTTCATTGATGAAATCGATGGTCCTCCCAAAATCTTCTTCAGTTTCTGTAAAATACCCCAAAATCCAGTTTGTGCACACGGAAATCCCGGAATTGTGGCAATCTACTACATTCTTTTTCGCAGTCTCAACAGTAAAGGGCTTTTTCATGTCCATAAGAACTTTGGGAGAAGCGCTTTCTATTCCAAAACTAAGGTATTCGCAACCAGACTGCCTTAACTTAGTAAAAAGAGCCCTATCCATATTTTCACTTATTGAGGCGCTTGCGCCCCATCTTATAAATATCCTCTCGCTGATAATCAAATCACAAAGTTTAGCTAATATTCTCGGATCGGCGTTAATTGTAGCATCATTAAAATGGAAAAGTTCAGTATTGTATTTCTTTATTTGAGACTTTAACTCCATGAGTACATTTTGAGGTTCCCTGCATCTCAACCTAAACCTATCTAAATAAGGAAAATCGCAAAACGTGCACCTGTTAGGACATCCCCGGCTTGTTAAAATCGGCAGAAAATTCTTATCCGTAAATTGCTGTGAACGGAGAACTGAAAAATCAGGAAAGGGAAGCGTGTCTATGTCTTTCAAAAGCGGTCTCAGGTCATTAATAACTGAGATGCCTTTATCCTTTAAGATTATACCTTCGCAACCGTACATAGAATTTCTATGCTCCAGTCTTTCAACAACTTCTAAAATAGTCTCTTCTCCTTCGCTTACTGCGATAAAATCAATTGTATTCAGAAGGTCGCCGACAACCGGTTCGAAGTCTATTATTTTATCTTGGGATATCTCCAAAAGAGACATGATAAAAGGACCCCCAAAAATAATCTTACTGGATTTGTCTAATTCCTTTATCTTCCTTGCCAAGCGAAAACTCACATATAAAGAAGTGAAGAAAACTGTAAAACCGATTAATCCCGGGTTAGTTGACAATATTTTCTTTGCCCAATCCTCGATAAGGGCTTCTGTCAAAAAGGGGATTTCCTCTGTAGCGCTATTATCCTTACTTTCAACATAAATCGTGTTCTTGGCCCATTTTGACTCAAACGCATAATCCCAATATTTCCTATGCTCCTGACCGAGGCTATTATACAAAGCTATATTATAATCAAACTGTTCGACCTCATTTCCGTTGATCTCCAGAATGCTCTTTAAATATGCCGGGCCAAGCTGGGGCATACGCACATTAAACATCGGACACTGAACAAGCACTATCTTCATCTTCTTCTTAGTTAATAATCTGTAAAACAAGGCAAGAGACAGGGCTTTCTACAATTTAGCACTTTCTTTCTCGCTGCCTCCGCCTTTTTAGAATAGTAGATCTCCTTAAGAGACCCCTCTCTTGCGTTGCCATAGCAATCAAAACATGTTGTGACATCCGCGCAGCTAGAAACCAACATTGTCTTATCCGCGTAGCGACATTTGATTTCCTCGCTAGCTAGAAAACCTCGGAAATACTTCTTAATCAAAACCAAGTTTTTCCCCGAATTCCTGACAAGACCGGGATTTCTAATTTTAAATGCGACCAAATCATCAACCACCTTATCCAATAAAGGCAGTCTTTCAGAAGGAACCCAGTATTTAGCCCCTCCCGACCTTTCTTTCATTATCAAGTTATTCTCGAGTAATGGCTGGAATTGGATCGAATCTACATCTAGAGACTTTAAGAGATCAGCCAACAATAAAAGCTCTTCCAGGTTCTCGTTAAGGACTATCGTTATAGTATTAAAATTAACGCTCCTATAGCTACTCTTTAATTCAGAAAGGGCCTTTAAACCATTGAACGTTTTGTTAAAACTTCCTTTAAGGCCCCTGATCCCATCATGAATTTCAGGGCTAAGAGCATCTAAAGAGATGCTTAATGAAAGCGCATTGCTTAAAAAATAAGGCAACAGCCTACTAATAAACTTTTGCTCTAGCAAAATACCGTTTGTCAAGATACCAATACGATAATTGTTATTTTTCGCAAAATCCAATATCTCAAAAATGTCATCCCTCACAAAAGGCTCTCCCCCGGATAAAACAAAATCACTTACCCCCCACTCTTTGGCCTGGAAAATAAGCCTCTTTACTTCTTCAGAAGTAAATTCCGGTGCCGGAGGGTCTTTTCTGATCTCGCAAATGTTACAGTTGAGATTGCATCTGTGGGTTATATCTAATATTATAAAATCCGGCTTCTCCCTGCTTTCATGTCTTTTCTGGTTTTTTTGCTCCGCCATTTTAGTAACCGAGACCATTCTTTTATACTCGACAATATTGCCGATAAGATAGGCGGCCTTATGCAAACCAAAGTAAACATAAACCTGTAATTTATCAGCTATAGTATACACTGGCGCAGAAACAATCAACCGCTTTCCCAATAAATAAGAAAAACGGGGAATCTTTATAAAATTGATTAAAGTACCCAAAAGAAAGGTAAAGATATTTCCGCACTTCAGCTCTTCTAATAATGGGTGATCATTATGAAAATACTTAACATGATAATTTCCCCTTCCGTATAAATATGCCTGCTTTATGAATGACTTGAGATTGGAATGGCAATTATGCATAATCTTAATATCGGGGTCAAATATTAATTTCTTCTTTCTTTTAAAGATCCTCCAGAAGAACTCTAAGTCTTCTCCGGCAGGAAATGGAAATAATTCATCAAATTTTTCTTCTATTTTATCTTTCTTAAACGAGACATTGCAGGTAGGGAAAAATATGAACTCGCGTTCCCTGTTGATGGATACGGACATTGCCCCATTGCTTAAGGATTGGCTTACCGAGGCTTTTATATTTCCTCTTTGTACTTCTGTTAACCCCCCGATAACTACCGCGCCCTGGTTCTTGCAGTGAGCCTCTATTATTTTCTTCACCCAGTTACTCTCAGGGACACAATCTGTATCAGTAAAACTGACTACGCTTCCTTTGGATTTCTCAACTCCAAAATTTCTTGCTGCCGCAGGGCCCTTATGGGATTGCTGGAAATAAAGCAGGTTATTATTTTCCCGCATTAAACCACGCACCATCTCAGCAGTGCCATCTTGGGAACCATCGTCAATCACGATTATCTCAAATCTATCCGCCGGATAATCCTGTTTCTCAAAAGACACCAGGCATTCCCTAAGAGATTCTCTTCTGTTATACGCCGGGATTATAACCGATAACTCAATTGATTTGTTTTCTTCCATATTACCAACATTCTACGATATTCTACCGAATATTCTTATTAATCCTGATGGGAGTTGAGCTTAAAAATAAAAGGGTTAAATAATAATCTTCCTATCATAAAACGGCTATCCTGCCATGAAAACACAGATATTCTCCGGGTTGGATCTTTGTCCTCTCTGCAACCAGGTATTGTAAAAGTCTTGCCCGATGAAAAAGATCGGAATTCAAAACGTTAAGCGAGCCCTGTAAACTACTCCCCTTAAAAGAAAGAGAAACTGATGGTAAAGCGTTATCATGACCAGCATTAAACGACGCTCCTATAGAACTGCTTTCTCGACCCGCAGAAACAACACAATCCCAATCATCTCCAATATCACTCCTGAAAGAAGGAAAATCACCTTTTGCATTGCCGCTTTCCCAATGGGGATAGCGTTCAGAGATCATCAAATTAGCCTGAAGGCGCTCTATTTCAATGTCTTCTTCGGCGATCATGCTGATATAAACATCAAAACAATTTGTGCCCTCGAGGCTTATCTGCCACGATTGGCTTATCGGTAAATGCAACCATTTTCCCAAAGCCTTGATTGACCTTTCATCATTATGCAATATTTTCCATAAAGCCGAAGAGAAGGAATCATGCCAGCGGCCACCCAGGCGTATGGATGTATAAAATCCCAGCTTCTTAGTCAACTCTACTCCTTCCCAAAATATCCTTCCCGCCCCTTTATCAAAAAGTAACTTCAATTTTTGTTTTTGAAGAATGTCTTTCGGATATTCTGGCAATACCTGCTTCTGATTAACAAAAATCCTGGCTTCAAAACAATTGCATTTTCCCGGAGGCAAAACTGATTCAACCTCTGGCTCAACTCTATCTAATCGCAATATCCTAGTCCTATTATAAAAATCAGAAGAAAAAATCTTAGAAAAAATATTCACAATCTTATTAATATTTAACAGAAGCGGCGGGAACAAACTATTCTTACTTTGAAGCCCCACTGAACCATCGGGAATGCATCTTTGCAAGATATCCATTTCTGCTTCATAGAACTCCGGGGGGAACAAACCGCTCCCATAATCACTT
>JAHJJA010000022.1 GCA_018822885.1 Candidatus Omnitrophota bacterium | reverse complement strand
GTGTATACGTTTGCGTTTATATTGTGCAAGGATTGTTAACGCGGCAAACCTTACGTCCGCGGCATGCTGCTCTTACCCGATCTACCTAAGTCGAGCCCTTTCACCCCCGATGATTATCGTTATACGTTATGCGGTTGCGCCTTGCGAAACGTCTTACGTTTAACGCATAACGTTTCGAGTTACGCAACCGATTAACGATTCCTTCTGTGTTTCATGATCCTTCGCATCTCCAGATTCTGTTCCCTGCGCTTTATATCTTCCCGTTTATCGTAAAACTTCTTGCCCCGGCAAAGAGCAAGCTCGATCTTGGCAAAACCTCGGTCATTAAAATAAACTTTTAATGGGATTAAAGTCAGGCCTTTTTGGGTAAGCTGCCCGGTGATCTTCCTGATCTGGCTTCTATGCAAAAGCAGTTTGCGCTGCCTTGTCGGCTCGACATTCAGGTAACTTGCTTGCTCGTAAGGACTTATATGTGTATTATACACTATAACTTCATTCTTTTCAATACGGGCGAAGCTGTCATTCAGGACGATCTTGCCATCTCTTAATGACTTTACTTCGCTCCCTTTTAATTCGATCCCGCATTCAAAAGATTCAAACACATCGTAATCCCTGAAAGCCTTGCGGTTGGTTGCGATTATTTTCATTTTGCCATCACCAATGCCAAATAGATACTTAAAAATAAGGGCAAAGTAACCAGGCTCGCCAAGTGGCCAAAGAACACCCCCTGGCTGATCAGCAGGTCTTCATTCTTGTAATGCCGCGTTATGACAGTCAATGATGTTGCCGAAGGAACCGCGAGTTCTATAAGTATTAAAAAACCCAATAACTCTGGCATTTTAAACTCTAAGATCAACCAGAGCCCTATTGCCGGCAGGATGATCAGCCGCGACAAAACCATCAATGACATAGCCCTAATATTTATATGCACCAGCCTGACCGCGGCAAGGCTGCCCCCCACGACTATCATTGCCAGAGGAAGCGTACAATCTCCTACCATCGCAAGCGGTTTTATGAGCGCGTCAGGCACAAATTTATGCCAGCCAAGAAATATAATCATAAGGCTAAGGGAAACAGCGACGACCGGAGGACTGAAAATTGTCCCGAAATCAAACTTTTTGCTTTTATGAAATGAAAGCATATAAACCCCGAGTGACCAAACGATCAGGTTAAATCCCAAAAGGAATAAAAACAAATAGACCAGCGCTGTATCGGCTTTTTCCTTAGGCAATATAGCGGCGATCAAGGCAAGCGGCAAATACCCTGAATTCTGAAAAGTAGTCAGGCTCAAGAATTGGACTTTGTGATGAGAGCCTTTTATGAAACCGACAAAAAATATCCCGGCCAATAAACCCGCGATAGTAATTGCCAGGCTCAACAACGGAAAAACCCACCAGTTAGGATACAAATCAAAACGAAAATCCTGCATCAACTGGCAAAAAATCAGTATAGGCAAAGTGACCTCTACCACAAGCCTGCTCAATGTATCAAGCCCTGCCTGCCCAAGGATCCCTCTTTTAACAAGAAAATATCCTATCACCGCGACCAAAAGTATCTGGGCTACGGCAACACCGGTGATCTTAAAAGATTCCAAAAACATCATAACTCCTTCCAGAACGTAACATTATATCAATAAAATAAAATTAGGGCAATTTCTTTTAATTGACAGATTTATGCTGGCAGGATATACTTTATGCTTACGCGGGGGTGGCGGAATGGCAGACGCGCTGGTCTCAGAAGCCAGTGTCGCAAGACATGAGGGTTCAACTCCCTCCTCCCGCAATTAACTTCTGGAGGAGGGACTCCTCCCGCAATTAACTTCTGAGCTTACAAAATCTTCAACAAATTTAACCCGGTCTTAGGATCGATCTCCTTAGTAGCTTTAACACCTTCCAATTCAAACACTACTGCCTCAATAACCAAAAACACCTTTGATTTATCGCGTACGCAACCGGTCATAACCTTTAGCTTCTTTCCCATGGAACCGTGGATGTGGATTTGAGGGCCCAGCTTATTTGTAAAAATAGTCCCAATACCCATCACTTCCCAGCCGTCTTTAAAAATGAGTTTATTTGGCTCTGGCGGGATAACCGGCTTCTTTGGCCCTGTAACAAGGGTGCCTTCTCGAAGCGCCCCAAGAAAGATCATAGTCGCTGCCTTGATTTTTTCTTTTTTAGCGAGCCTTGAGATCTCGTCGATGAGAACATCGTTGTTTTCAAACTTGAGCAAAAATACCCTTCCTACCCTGCCTTTTGTGTATTGCATCTCAAGTCCTTCTAATGATTATTCATGAATAAAAACCCAAGCCCAAAAAGCAGAAAATTGTATAAACTATGGGTCACAATACTTGGGATGATCGTCTTTGTCTTAGTATAAGTAATAGCGAATATCAAACCAAGAACCGTAAAATATGGCACTAAGATCAGCCTCTGGTGGAAAAATCCAAAAAGCAAAGAACTAAAAATGACCGCGAACGTAGTATTTGTGTATTTAGCAAAGGACTTTATCAAAAAAACGCGGAATACTATCTCTTCGGCTATCGGTCCGGCAACGGTAACCATAAAAAATAGGAGAAATATTTTTATCGGGTTTCCCTGCAAGAAAGTATTCTGCGCGATCGCATCTATCGGAGATTCCGGGATCTTAACCGAGGTCAAAGAGATGATAGAAAAGAATATGATCGCGATCATGATACCCGCCGAAGTCAGAAATATCGGCAAAATAACATTGTACTGGATGCCCCGGGAGAAAAATCCAAGGCTAAGATTATCTAATTTATATTTTTTCTTCAGATATAAAAGACAGATCCCCAAAAGCAGCATGTCGCTTAAAAATAAGGAAAAGACCGTCGGTTCCAAATGCAGCCAGAGGAAAAAATTCCTGAAATAATAATTCAGGGAAAGCAAAAATAAAGACATTAGTGGAGGCGCGGTAAAAAGCAGGGCAAAAACAACAAAGAGATCGACCTTTCTAAAAGGGCCTGCCCTTGCTTCGATCAACCTCTTCCTGAAAAATAAACGGGAGATCAGAAAAACTATCCCAAAGACAAAAGCAGAGAACAAAAGCATGATCATAAAATTCAGGATTGTTATTACCGGCAAAATCTTAGAATTAGTATATTCCTTAAAAGCGCGCGAGTAATCCCCCTTCCTCTCATACATAAACCCAAGCCTAAGATGGGCAAAGCTCGCCGACCAGCTTTTTGGATAGCGCGCTATCAGTTGCGTTAACAAACTCTGCTCTTTTAGCAAATCACCCTTTACTTCATAAATCCGCGCTGATAAAGCCAGTACCCTGTCATTACCCTTATAATCCGGAGCGCTCTTAAGAATAAAATTCAAATAGTTCAGCGCCTTGCTATATTCTCCCTGCTTATAATAAATAGCGGCCAACTTGTATTTAGTCCAGTTCACATAATTACTCGGCAGGCCCGGCTCATGCAGGAAGTCCGGAGGAAGCCTACCCCTTAGGTCTTCAAGGATCCAACCTGTCAAGAAATAAGCCCTGCTTGAAGGAGTGCGGCCGTCATCTTGCTTAATGACAACCTTCAAACGGCGCAATAGCTTCTTTGAGAGATCCTGCGCCTCCTTGTATTTTCCTTTAGCAACAAGATTCTTCACTTGCAGGCGAAGATCCATCAATGATTTTGACTTAGTCAAAAAGCCCTTTTGGCCCTGCTTAAAATTAAACCCGATAAAAGCTAAGAGCATTAAAAGGATTATTGATTCGATTATAATTCGCTTCTTAATCATCTTTTTGATCTCTTCCAACGGTCATAACACTCTTTATATGCCTTATAAGAAGGTTTTTTTGAAAAATCCCAGCGCACCAGCCCGAAATAATCCACCCCGGTATCCCAATGCCCTTTGGTGTCGCGGAAAAAAGCCCAGAATATTTTTTCCACATTAGGGTCTTTAAGCAGGTTATCATACACCTCTTTTACCCAGGCCGCCTGCTGGCGTTCAGTGGGATTATTACCCAACCACCAGTTATCTACCTTACACCACCTCTTTACTCCGGGACAACCGGTCTCTGTGATCCAGATCTTTTTATGGCCATCGCCATTTCTGGACATAACTTTGTAAGCCAGCTTCGGATAGGCTATTAAACCCTTGATTGATTTTTTATGCACGGGGCTTTCAAAGATATGTATGTTTAAAATATCAAAATAATCTTTTGCTCCGTTATCATAAAGCCGGTTAACGCTTGCCAGGCCGTTGGCAAGCCCGCCGTTTAGGATCTTGCAATCGGGATTGACTTTTTTCGCGGCGATATATACGCATTTAAGCAAATCGCAATATTTCTTCAGGCCATCCTGCTGTGACCAGTAGGCTCCCGAATCAGGCTCGTTCCAGATCTCCCAATAATCAACCTTGCCCTTATAATGCTCAATTGTCTTTGCGGCGTAATCAACAAACAGCTGGTTATCTTTAGGCGGGCAATTCCATTCTGCGCATGCAGCAGCCCAAGTAGCGCTATAATCAAGGATACCTAAGATCTTAATCTTATGTTTAGCTATCAACTCGGCCAGACAATCGTATTTCTTAAAGTCAAATTGCCCTTTTTGAGGTTCTATCTCATCCCAGAGAAAATCCATACGTACCCAGCCGACCCCAGCCTGGCGCATCAAAATAAGCGCCTTTTCTAAATCTTCTGCGCTGGAATATTTATAATTGTTCCAATCGTGATTCCAGTGCAAGAATTCCAATACGCCAAAAGGATTCTGTATATCTTCATCCTCCGCAAATAAGTTTAACGGCATTGCGGCTAAAGTAAATAAAAAGACAACCGCGCAAACAATCTTAATTGTGGCTTTCCTGCTCAATATTGATATAGTCATCAAAGTCTATCTTCTCTCCTAATTCCTGTTTCACCACCCTTACCCTGTCGGGAACATAGGGGTGAGTCTTAAAATAAGATCTCGGGCGCAGGGGCGCCCTCTTATTCACCTGATCAAGTGTTTCCAAAAAGCTGATCATTCCGTGCGGGTTATACCCTGCTAATTTAGAATAACGCGCGCCAAGCTGGTCGGCAAGCAGTTCATCCTCCCGGGAGTAACCCAAGATCAACTCGGTAAAAGCGGCGTCAGAAGCAGCCCCAACCTCGCCGGAACCGGGCGCCTGAGCGACAAGTATGCGTAAAATTGAATAGGCCTGCTGTCCCTGCAGTTTTTTTATGCTGTGCCTTGCGACGATGTGGCCGACTTCATGAGCGATTACCCCTGCCAGCTCATCGTCATTTTCCACTTTATCTACCAGCCCCTTAAATATATAGACATAGCCTCCGGGCAAAGAAACAGCATTGACCTCATCTTCATTTAAGACCTTAAAGGTATAATCAATATCCTTTCTGTCGCTGACAGCGGCAATTTTCTTGCCGATATCCTCTACGCGCTTTTGGATAAGCGGGTCATCCACCATTTTGTATTCTTTGTCGATCTGCTTGGCAATAGACCTGCCCATCTTCTCTTCGCTGTCAGTGCTGTAAAAATAAGTCTCCTGCTGTCCTGTCACGATATTATATTCGGTAGAACAGCCGGATAGCAAATTGCAAGTCACAAGTGACAAAGTCACAAGTAAAAATACTTTGACGTCTAATTTCTTAAGCATGCGATAGAGCTTTCTCATCGGTAAACCGACGACATTATAAAAACAGCCTTCGATGCGCCGGATAAAAAAGGCGCCTTTGCCCTGGATATCAAAGCTGCCCGCTTTATCAAGAGGCGAGACCTGCGAAAAATAATTATCGATTTCTTTGTCAGTCAACTTATCCATGTAGATCTTTGTCTTCTCGTAATCTAAAAGCGTCTTATCCTTGTCTTTGTCCACAATGGCTATACCTGTATAGAGCCATTGAGGTTTGGCAGTCAAACGCTTAAGCATTCTGCGCGCGTCTTTTAAATCTTTCGGTTTACCGAATATTTTCTTGTCCTGGACTACGATCGTATCAGCCCCAATGACAACTCCACTTTTTATCCTGCCTGCGACCTCTTGGGCCTTTTTTCTGGCATTGCGCTTTACAAGCCCCACATAAGACAAACCCTTAGCCCCCTTCTCCTCCTTGACTTTACTTGGCAAAACCCTGAACTTCAAGCCAAAGATATTAAGAAGTTGCTTGCGTGCCTTGGAATCGGAGGCTAAATATATCTCTCTCATCTTTATATAGGGACGGGTTCCAACCTAATCGGAAGAGTGTCCCCATCCGGGGACACTCTTCGCTTTGATTTGGAAAACGTCCCTCGATTGGTTTGGAAAGCGTCCCTAGGTTGAGGAGCTTTCGCCGGCCAAGTAGCCGGTTGAGAATGCTGCCTGCAAATTAAAGCCTCCGGTGTCAGCATCCACATCGATCATCTCACCGGCAAAATAAAGCCCCTTGATTAATCGAGACTCCATTGTGCGCGGGTCGATATCTTTTAGCGACACCCCGCCGCGGGTGACCATGGCAAATTTAATCGGCCGCACCCTTTTGATCCTCATACGAAGCCCCTTAAACAACTTGGCCAGCCTCTGGCGCTCTTTTTGGGTGATCTGACCGGCTAACTTTTCAGGATTGACCTCCGAAAACTCTAAGAATACTCCGACCAAACTCTGCGGCAGCATTGTCTTCAATGTATTCTTCAGCGACTTCTTGGGGCCTGATTTGAACTCGCGTAATAGTCTAACATTTATTTGTTCCTCTGACAAGGCGGGCTTCAGATCTATCTCCACAAAGATCTCCCTCTTCTCCTTAAACCAATCGGAGATCTGCCCGCTTAAGGATAATACCAGGGGCCCGGAGATGCCGAAATCCGTAAAGATCATTTCCCCGATCTGGGAACTCAACTTTCTTTTCCCGTCGGAGAAATGCAAGGCTATGTTTTTAAGCGCGAGGCCTTCCAGGTAACGCGGATAATGTTCCCTTATCTCTAAAGGCGCCAACGCTGACCTTAAGTCTACAACCAAGTGGCCTGATTTCTCGGCGATCTTTAACCCCTCTCCGGTTGAACCGGTGCCCGGATAAGATACGCCTCCGGTAGCCAAGATCACCTTATCAGCAGGGATAGTTTCTGCACTGCTAAGCAAAACCCCCTTTACCCGGCCATCTTCTATCAGGATATCCTTTATCTCTTGCTTAGAGATTATCTTTACCTGATTTTTATGCAGCTCTTTTTCCAGAATCTGCAAGATGCTCTCGGAATTGTCAGTCACAGGAAATACGCGCTCCTGCCTCTCTACTTTTAACTGCAGGCCTCTGGCTTCAAAAAAATCCATCAGCTCCCGATTGAAGAATTTCTTAAAGGCGTCGCGCAGGAACTCCCCGTTTTTGGAGAACCTCTTAAGGAATAGATCCAGATTGCATGCGTTGGTGAGATTACAGCGGCCTTTGCCGCTTAAGATGAGCTTGCGCCCGAGGGTGGGATTTTTTTCTAAAAGGATTACTTCCTGTTTAAGCTGGCCTGCCCTGATCGCGGCCATCATTCCGGCGGGCCCGCCTCCGACAACAACGATCTTTTTTGCTTGCACCAGAAGGCCTTTAGAGACCAAAGTCTTTTATCGAGAAGATCGATTCCAGTTTTAACCCGGCCTTAGCCAGGTTTTCTCCGGCGCCTTCTTCTCGATCAACGATTACAATCACAGTTTCTGCTTTGACTCCAATTTTATCAAGGGCCTCTTTTGCTTCAATAATGGACTTGCCGGTTGTCGCTACATCATCCACCAAAATGACTTTAGCCCCCTCTTTTAACGCGGGGCCCTCGACCTGTTTTCCGGTGCCATGCTCTTTTGCGGCTTTGCGCACAATAAAAGTCTTAAGCGGAACCTGCTTTATGTGGCTTATCGCCGCAACCGCCCCCACTATCGGATCCGCCCCGATAGTCGGCCCGCCTAAGGCATCGATGTTCTTATCCTTTATCATATCAAGGATAATGCTTGCAATCAAATAAGCCCCTTCAGGGGTCATGGTGATGACCCTGCCATCGAGGTAATAATTGCTCGTCTTACCGCTGGACAAAACGAATTTTCCGCGCCTCAAGGCCTCTTTATCAAGTAAGACAAACAACTTCTTTTTTAAAGTATTAACATTCTCGTCTATCATAGCTTAACTATTTTACTATCTCTGGACAACCCTGTCAATTCTTTTGACAAAATTAAATTTAGTTGTTATTATATGGGCATGCTGCGCAAGGTTATTAAAGGTATTACGGATATTATTTATCCTAAAGTCTGCCTGGCCTGCAAAAGCAAACTTGACGACTCCTCTATTGGCGAGCTGATCTGCGCACAGTGCTGGGGCAAGACTAAAAGAAACCTGCCGCCCTTTTGCCATTCCTGCGGCAGGCGGCTTGAGAAAAAAAATTTCACCAAGCACATCTGTCCTGCTTGCGCAAGGCAAAAGTTGAATTTTGACCGGGCTTTTAGTCCATTTACCTACGAAGGCCCTGTCAAAGAATTAATCCACCAGTTTAAATATAAAAATAAAGACCACCTTGGGCAATTTTTGAGTAAACCGATGATCAGCTTTATCAAAGAATACAGTTTGCCAATAAACGACATGGATATCATTGTGCCTATCCCCTTACATAAAGCCAAACTGCGTGAAAGAGAGTTCAACCAGGCGCAGGTCCTATCCGCACATATAGCTAAAGAATTCAATAAAGAGATCCTCAACGATGCGCTTTGCCGCCACCGCAGCACAAAGACTCAAACAGAGCTCGAAGTAAGCGAACGCTTTTCCAACGTAATGGATAGTTTTAGGGTAGAAAAGGCTGAAGCCGTAAAAGGAAAAAATCTGCTTTTAGTTGACGATGTCCTAACCACAGGTGCAACTGCTTCCGAGGCCGCGCAAGCGCTTAAAAACGCCGGGGCAAATATAGTCTTCGTCCTTACCCTGGCAAACTAAGATGAGACTCTTAAGAAACTATTTTTTAAAAGAATTTTTAAGCCCGACCCTAATGACCCTGGTAGTGCTTAGTTTTATTATGGCGCTAGTAGGCAACCTAAAAAGGATCGCCGACCTCGTCATAAATAAAGGCGTTGATATAATAAGCGTATCAAAGCTCTTCTTTCTGATGACCCCCTACATCATCACTTACGCCCTGCCGATCTCGGTGCTCATAGGGACGCTGCTTTCGCTGGGCAGGCTCTCAAGCGATAATGAGATCATAGCCATAAGGTCTAGCGGCGTAAATCTCCTGCGGCTGCTCATCCCCATATTCCTGGTAAGTTTTATCTTAAGCCTTGGGCTAGTCGTTTTTAATGACCGCGTCTCATCTTACGCCCATTTCTCCTACAGAAAAACCCTGCTTGAGATCGGGGTAAAAAATCCCACTGCCGCCTTTGAAGAAGGAGTGTTCATAAACTCCTTCCAGAAATATATCCTTTTTATCTACCACGTCGATCAAAAGAATAACCGCCTGAACAATATACGCATATACGAACCTCAAGGTGAGGATAAACCTACGCGCACGATCATCGCCAAGGCCGGAGAGTTCATCACCGACCCTAAGAATAACAGCGTAAAACTCAAGCTTATCGACGGCACCAGCGACGAACCAGATCCTGAAAACCCTACTAATTTCTTTAAATTGAATTTTAAGACCTATTTTATGAACTTAAACCTCGCCCAGTCGCAGGATAAAAAGAAAATAGATAAAAAACCCAAAGACATGAACATCAAAGAACTGCGGGAGGAGATCTCGAAGCTCAAGAAAGGAAATATCGACACCTCTCCCCTAATGGCTGAAATAATGGAAAAAATAATGCTTGGCCTTTCCTGCTTTTTCTTCACATTGTTAGGCGCCCCACTGGCCATAAGGACCCGCCGCCGGGAAAAATCGATCAACATAGGCATGGCCATACTGATGATAACAATATACTATCCTCTTTTTAT
>JAHJJA010000021.1 GCA_018822885.1 Candidatus Omnitrophota bacterium | reverse complement strand
TCTTTTGTCAACCAGACCCTCTTTAAAATATAGCGATTGTCTTCGGGGGGCACACCAAGTTTATCCTTTGAATTCACGAATTTCCTGTCCGCTGCCCCGCTTCCATGGGCGATCCATGTGCCTCCGCAGGCGCGCAAAATAGGGTCTATCGCCGTGACCACGCCGCTTGCCGGACGCACGCATTTTGGTTTATCAAAGATCTCATCCATTACGTGCATATAGGGCTCTCTGTTTGAGACCACAAAAAAGGCATTATCGCCTAATTTTGCATGGACAAGATCCCTTAATTTAGATTCATTCCACAGTTCCTCTTTCTGAATGCGCTCGTGCGCCTCCTCAGAGACTACCTTACGGGCCACCCTTAACCCAAGAGCAACCTGTTCTACTTCGCTCACCAACTTGCCAAACTCTCCCTTCTCCTCGAACGGCCGCAGTTTATCGATCTCGCCTTTTTGAAAATAGCTAAACCATTGCGTAAGCCTTCTCACAGGAAGGGTAAAGATCTGCCTCTGGATCAAAAGCATTATCAAAACTATAAACACTAGCAGCACGATCAAAGAGATGCTCAAGCGTTTCCACAAACCGGCTAAGGTAGTAAATACATAAGAGGTATCGTATATGACCTCGACCAAACCTAAGCAATTGTTTTCATCATCAAGAACAGGCATGATGTAGCTATAAGCAGAATACTCCTTGAATTTCTCTAGGCCGCCGCGGGCTATTTTCTTGGACAGGATCTCCTGAAGATAAGGCTTGTCCTTTTGGGCCCAGTCAGATATTCTTTGAGTAATAGCTATGAGTTTGCCGTCTTTATCATAGATCGCGCACCCCTGAAGCCGTTCCCTTTTTTGAAAGCCCTCCACCAACCGGTTGGCAGAACGCAGATCAGAATTAATAAGTATGTACTTTGCGGCCACCTCAAGGCTTTCATCAACTGCCTTAGCCTTGCGCTTCAGGTCGTCCATAAGCTTTTCTTCGGTAAAACGCACCTGCATTATACCGGTCACCGTAAAAACAATAGCCACGATGATCAAAATAGGCAGAATAAATAAAAGCAGCCTTTTCATCTAAGCCTTCTCCTGCTCATAATTTATGGCCCTTATCGGATAAGGTATGACAATACCTTCTTTATTAAAACGCTCATGAAGACGCTTAATAAATTCATGTTTGATCAAATACTGGTCCACAAATTCTTTTGCCCGCAAAATCACCGTAAAGTTAATGCTTGAATCCCCGAAACCGCCATATCTTATAAACGGATCAAAGTTGGGGACTCCTCCGGTGACCTCTTTCATCACTTCTTTTCCCACCTCGCAAGCGACCTTTTCCACATGCCGCAAATCGCTCTTATAATGCACGCCCAGGTTTACCAGGACCGCCATCTCTTTATCAGGCAGATAATAATTTGTTATGATTGACTTGGTCAGTTTTTCATTAGGCACCAGGACCTCATTATTAGGCAGCATCTTGATCCGGGTGGTGCGCCAATTTATATCAGTGACATAACCTTCTTCTCCGGTGTCAAGTTTTATATAATTTCCGACCTTGACCTGCTTGGCCATGGTTATATGGAGCCCGGAAAACAGATTAGAAAGCGTATCCTGCAAAGCCAGGGCAACCGCAAGCCCCCCTACGCCTAAGGTGGCAAGGATAGGCGTGATGGATATGCCGAGGCTGTTCAAGATCACCAGGATCCCGACACCAAAGATTATGATCCTGCTGAAATGCTGGGTAAGCGATGTCACAGGCAAAGCGGATTCTATCTTAGAGGAGTAGGCTTTGATAAATTTTGAGGAGATATTTGCCACCACAAAGGTCACGGAGAAAATACCCAGTACTAAGAGTACCTTATTCACTATACGTACTAAATTATCGGGAAGGGAAACGGACTGCAGGGAGAAATAAAGCCCGAGCATAAAAGACCAGATAATAAACGGGCCCTTTATCGAATGGATGATAATATCGTCTAATTTGGTCTTTGTATTCTTTGACCATCGTAAAAGATACGTAAAGATTATCTTGCGCAAAATATAGCCAAAGACAATAGTAGCCAAAAAAATAAGGACCGGCATTAATAGGCTGAAAAACTTCTGAAATGAGATATTTTGAAGCATCTGCGGCCTCCTAAGAAAATGCGAACTTCCTGATTAAAATCCGTAGCTACTCAAGCTGAAATCTTATTATAACGAAAAGGGCGGCTCGTTGCAATACCTTTAGTGAAAATCCGCCTCTTAATTATTTTTCTTTCGTACAACTTGAAGCTCGATAAAAGATTCCCGCAGCAGCTCCCATAAGGCTTCCCGGTCCACGGCGGCAATAAGCGCTTGTCTTGTCTTTTCTTCGCTCATCACCTTGGCAATACTCCTTAATATCTGCACCTGTATATCATCGTCCTCCTTAGGAGTCAAAATAAGAAAAATAAAATGCGCTGCCTTCCCATCCGGAGAATCCCATTCTATGCCTGTCTCGGACCTGCCAAAGACTACCAGCGGGCGCATCAATGAAGGAATGCGCGCGTGCGGGACCGCAACCCCCTCTTCAAGCGCGGTTCCCATAGTCTCTTCGCGCGCCAATACCGCCGTACTTAAGAAATCAGCCGGCGGCATATTGCCCTGCTCTTGAGCAACCGAACAAAGTTCTTGTATGACATTAGGCCTGGTCGAGGCTTTTAGATCCGCGACGATCTCTCTGCTTGAGAAAAATTCAAGGACGCTTATAGTCCTACGCCTGCGCAAGGAATATCTAAGCCAAGGGCCAAGAACGATCGAAGATATTAACGCCCCAAAAACAATAGCGACAAAAATAGGCTCCGTTATCAAGCCATATTCAAAAGCAAGCAAGCCTACTACTATTTCCATCGTCCCTCCGGGAATATGCGCGATGGCTATAGAAAGCCTGTTTGTTTTTGATAATTTAGTGAGATTCACTCCGAACCATGCCCCGAAGAACCTTCCCGAAATGCCGATAACACTTATAAGCGAAACAAGAAAAATATCGAAACTTTTTAAAAAATCCACTTTTAACCCTATGTTCACGAAAAAAAGCGGCACGAATATAGCATAAACCATTTGGGATATAACCTGCCGCGCATTCTCAGAAAGAGCCCTGGAGCCTCCGGCCATTATCCCGGCTATAAAAAATCCAAACAAAGCATGAATCCCGATTTTTTGAGTTATGGCTCCGCATAAAGCGCCCAACAAACAGATGAAAGTAAGCGGGACTCCCGGTTGAGGCAGTTTCTTATCCTTTATAACGGTAATTACTTTATCGACTAATTTTCTGCCAAGTGTAAGGCAAAACGCAGAAAAAGCGATCGTCGACCCAAAGATAATAAACACTCTTATAAGGTCTAAGTTTGCCTGAGTAAATAATCCTAACACTAAAGTAAAAATCAACCAGCCGACGATGTCGTTAACTGACAATGCCGACATTATCAAGAAACCAAGATCGGTCTTAGAAAGGTTTAAATCATGCAAAGCGCGTGCCGCTATAGGCATGGCGCTTATCGTCATCACCGTGGCCATAAAAATAGCGAAAAGCAGTCTTTGTCCGGGATTAGCCAAATAGTGATCCGGAAGAAAAAAACACGGAATAAACGCGATAGCCATCGGGATAATAATATCGGATATCGCGATCTTTAACGCATCGCCTCTCTGCCTCCAAGCGGAAGTGAAGTCAATTTCAAGGCCTGTTTCCAAAAGAAGAAACAAAACTCCTATCCAAGCCACTGTCTCAAGCATATTTTGCTGAGTAATCTGTAGGGGGAAAATTGATTGGAACTGCGCGGGAAAAAATCTGCCGAATATCGTCGGGCCCAATAAAACGCCGGTCAATATCTCGGCTGTAAGGGCAGGCTGTTTCCAAATACGGAACAACTCTCCGAGAGCCCTGGCCAGCCCAAGCAGGATAAAGATCTGGATGAGGAAAATAAATATATTATGTTCGCTGATCCCATTCATTTATTTATTTAAATCTAATGAAGCAAGCTTCCCCGAGAGTTCCTTCATCATGACATCCCAGTCCGTGTGCTTTGAGATAAAAAAATCCGCCCCCGAAGACCTTGATTCTCCAATAGCCTCTTCATCCTCAAGCGCGGTCAGCATAAAAACCTTGGTATTCTTATCGATCTTTTTGATCTGACGCAATACTTCTATGCCGGAATCATTACCAAGGAGAATATCCAGAAAGACTACGGGAGGATGCTCCTTATGCAGGGCCTCTATTGCCTCTTTTTGGTCCCTGGCGATAATGACCTCATAATCCATTCTCTGAAGGTGCATACTCATAAGCTGAAGCATTTCTACCTCATCATCTACTACAAGGATCTTATTTTTTGCCATCATGGCCTCCTTCGGAATTCCTGACTCATTAGGCGAGAAAAAAGCGACCCCCCCTTTCGCAGGATCGCCTTTTAAATACTAAAAATTCCCGGTCTACCAATACTCATCCTCTAGGGCTCCTATTCAAACCTCCAAACCTGGCGCTTGTATTCATCAAGCATGCGATAGGTATTAAAATACGAACCGGTCTCAATACAATTTATCATCATATCGATCCATCGGGAAGATAGATCCGCATTCCCTTTGTTATTAGTCTTGTAATAAAGAGCGACCAACTCCTCTAGCGAAGCGTACAATTCATTGGAATCACTTTGCATATGCAGGTCCAGCTCATTGCTCATCGTCTCGACGCCGTTCTTATAGCCGAAGATCTTGCCGATGCCTTTATCCTCTGCCTCGACCACCCATCCGTCAAGCGTAGTCAATTGTAACACTGCGTTTAGTATCGCCTTCATGCCGCTTGTGCCGGAGGCCTCATAAGGAGGAAGCGGGTTATTAAGCCAGACATCAACGCATCTGGTCAGGGCCATACCCATATACATATCGTAATTCTCAAGAAAAATAATCTTGATCTTATCGTAATCTTCGGAAAACTTATCCACCTTGTCCATCATCTCATTAACAAAGGTGAATCCGAGATTGTCATTAGGATGCGATTTACCCGCCAAAAGCAACTGGATCGGCCCGATTTTTGAAGCGATATTTTTCAACTTTTCTATATCATACAATATGAGACTTGGCCTTTTGTATGCTGCGATCCTGCGCGCCCAACAAATGGTGAATACGTCTTCCTTCAACTGCCACTTTTCAAGCGCCTTACACAACATCGACTTACTTGCCTGGTGCGCCTGCCAGATCTGCCTGCGAAAATCCTGATCAGACTTCAATTCCGACACCTTTGAGAGCAGCATAGGGTTCTCTTCGATATCAGCAAAGACTTTGGGAAAATTCTTTAAAACATTAATAAAATTAGCGGACATCCAGGTATAAGGATGAACGCCGTTAGTGACATATTTTATGCTGTCCTTATATTTCGGAAACTGCTTGCACATGACCATCATATGATTTTTAGAAACCGCGTTTACGGAAGAAGACGTATTCATAGCAAGTAAAGTCAGGTTTATCATTCCCGTCCTATCGGTGCCGAACTTTTGAATAAGAGAGAAATCTTCTTTTTCCAATACATATTTCAGATCATCCTGTCCGAAACGGTCATGCCCGGCCTCGACCGGGGTGTGACATGTATAAACAAAGTGGCTTTTTAATTTATCGACATCCGCATCAGAGAGGCCGCGCGCCTTCTCCACAAAGGAAAATACGGCGTGGCCCTCGTTCAAATGGAATATGTCGATATTATATCCGAGTTCCCTTAAAGCGGCTACGCCTCCGAAGCCAAGAACAATCCTCTGCATGATCTTGATCCAGGCATTATCGCTTCGATAAAGCTGTTCCGTAAGGTCCTTTATCCTATCGCTGTTTTGCTCGATGTCCGCGTCTAAAAGGACAAGCGGTATGGCGTAATCATGTTTATGACTATAGACATAATATTTCCAGAGCTTTAAATTGACCTCCTCACCCTTTAACCTGATCTTGACAATATTCTTTAAGGGGATCAAACCCGGGTAAGCATAAGGATCCCACTTTGTCTTCTCCGGGACTTGTCCGTATTTAAACCAGAACTTCTGCCTGAAGTATCCGCAGTGCCACAAGATCCCCACCGCGACCGCCGGCAATTTATAATCCGCCATAGTCTTGGCGGTATCGCCGGCCAGTACCCCCAGACCCCCGCTATAGATAGGAAGGTCAAGTATCTTATCAAGTTTAATATCAAAAAAATAATCGGCGAGGCGATAGTTTGAAAAGATAGTGTTCTCCGGCATCTTGTTATCCACGGAAAGTTCCTGCGCAGAAGAAAAGGTATTATAAAAACTTGTAGCAAGACCATACTCCATGGAGAAATAAGCAATAGAGCGGCCATCAGTGCCTTTAAGCCTGTTTTCACAGGCGATAATGCTTGAAAGCGGCATGCCGAAATATTTATTACCGGTAATATCCTTGCTGTATTTCTCTTCGAAGTTATCTACCTGGACTAGAGCCAGAAATTCGCTTAGAGGATCTTTATTTTCCATCATCGCTCCTTAATATATGAAAACACCAAGATGTATATAATACCTAACCGGATCAAAACTTACAAGTGTTTTTGTATTATTTTTTTCTTGTGACCCGGCGCACAGCCTTTACCATCCTGTCAAAGGCTTCCTCGGCACTCTTGCCTTCGGTAAGGCAGCCATCGCAGATGGCGGCGTGACCTTTTCTATTTTTGATCTTGAAAATCTTCACCGGAAGATGCCCTATCTTCATTTTCCCCCTCCAGATTGCATATTGCCACTACTCTATCAAGTAAAGAACCTTTTTTTGAACCTTCTCCGAGAAAAAGATCTGTTACTACCACCCTGTTCATTACGCGTACCTTATCCTCGCCCTGCCCCGGCTCCCGATAAGCCCATGAAGCGTGTATCGCGTAAGGCTTGTCATCAAACATCCCCAAGAAAAGCATTATATGCCCTTTCATCTGCAAAAGCGTGACGCCTCCGATCCCTTTACTTTTTAAAACTCCCGGCTTCCTGCTATCCGGGCTTGTATCGTTAAATCTCGCCAAGCAGACTCCAACCTTTGCTTGAGCCGATGAATTCCTGGGCAAGATTATACCCACCGTAGCAAAGACTTCCTGCAAGAAATTTGAACAATCCTGCTCGCCATACATACCTCCCCATCCATAAGGAGAGTTTAACATCTTAAAAGCCTGCTCTATGATCGTACGGGGAGTGTAGATCAAATTACCAATATTAATATCTTTCTGGCTTATATAACCGATCTTACTTAGCAGTTTCCCGTTTTCAAGGCGCTGCGGGATGATAACATGCGTTACCCCGCTTACAGCCGGTTTCTCTTCAAGCGGAAAAACCGAACCCATCTTTGCGTAATCGTAATACTGGGTCAACCCCTCATTCAAGAAAATATCCGCCTTAGGACTTATGATTACGGCAAACTCCCTTTTATTCATCAGATCCATTAGTTCTTCGTAGGGACAAACAGCGACCTCCTCGGCTTTTACCCATCCGCTGCTTGTAGGGCCAACTACATAAATCCATTTTCCATCAATGCTCCTGTGCAATACCGCTACAGGCGTACCTACATCAAGAGAGCTGTTCTGCAACTCATCAAAATCAATATCTCCGGGTTTAGCAAACAAAGGCTCTTCGGTCGGAAATACTCTTTGGTCGGCATAATGTGTTATAAAGCCATAAGTGACTTTGATATCTTCAGGGATAGCTTCTAGGTCTATTTGCTTTTCTTGCGCGCGATAAAAGGAGTCGGCTACAATATCACCGTTTACTTCAAACAAAACCCTCTTTTTTAAAGAAGCGATCGGGCTTTTCAGAGTCGCAAACAACTCCTTACCTGAAAACAAAGGCCCGACCTTACGTACATCTACAATAAGCCTAAGTTCTGATTGCACATGTTTATTAAAATTATCTATCCCCTCCCTGCCCAGAATTATTTTATCCGGATAGGGATGTTTTGCGATCCAGAATCCGGCTGTCTTCATCTGCCTGCTGGTGCCGGGAATAACGCTCGGGGCAGAAAAATACTGCCTTTGCCCGCTATTCGCGGCACAGCCGCAGAAAGAAAATAAAAACAGTATAATGATCGAGGATTTTATAAGATTCTTCTTACTCATGCTTTTAATAGATCTTTTATCAACCCCCACTTATTCCTTAAGGTGCATGAACGATAAACGCACATAAGATAATGTAACAATATACCGGGGAAGCCTTTGATATTCCCCCCGAGGATAACCCCGCACGATCTATTGTTTGCCATGGGAATAATATAACCCAGATCAATCGGCCTGTATTTCTTCAAATGTCCGCCTCGAATACTGTTGAGTACATTTTCAGCCGCGGTTTCTCCCTGCATAATAGCAAACTGGACAGCCATTCTTAAAAAAGTATCCCCGTAAGCGACATATGCCGCATCACCAACCACAAAACAATGCTCATTAAGCCTCAAATATTCATCCACCTTGATCCTGCCCTGTGGATTTTTCTCAGCCTGTACCCTTTGAATAAAATCGGAGGTTTTTACTCCGGCAGTCCAAATAAGCATCGCGTTCTCAAAGACTTTTCCTCCTTGCAAAAAAACCTTATTCCCCTCTACCTTCTCAATGACCACGCCTGTAAAACACTCAACCTGCAACTCTTTTAAATTCTCGAAAACATAATCCTTCATCCACTGCGGCAGAGGCCCGAGGATTGAAGGAGCCCTTTCAACAATAACTATCCTGCCTTTTCTCCCTTCTTTATTAAGAAACACCCTTAAATTCGTAGCTACTTCTATTCCCGTGTATCCGCCACCGGATATCATATAGGTATCATAATGACCATCCTTGATCGCGCTGCGGATAAGCTCGGTATCACCGGCATCGTCTATTTTATAAGCCTGTTTTTTCAACGCTTCATTTGAGTAAAAGTTGGTTTCTGAACCGCTGGCAATTATCAGGTAATCATAATTTAAAACCCTTGCCCCCATAAAAACTTCCTGCTTACCAAAATCGATCTCTGTAACCACCTCATTAATAAATCTTACGCCTTTACTTTTACAGAAGCCGGCCAGATCATTAGTCAGATGATCCACAATGATCTCTCTTCCGATCGCATCCGGCAACAACGGAAGAAAGTCGAACTTTTCACCCTTATCAATAAGGACTAACTCCAAGTCTTTAGGATGCCCCTTAAGGCGGTTTAACGCAGACAGACCTGCGAATCCACCTCCGATGATTATTAGCTTATTCATATTAAGAGCCCCGCGATCAAAACGATGCTGACAAGCGCCTGTAGAGCGATAGTCAGCTTTGAGGATTCCATCAATTTGATCTTATCCGCGTAGTCACTCTTTAAAATAAGCGCGGCCTTAAACGCAAGCGCAAGTAACAAAAATGCAATGATAGAAATCTTACCCAGAAACCCAAAAAGCATGCTTAAACTTATAAAATAGAATCCGAGTAAGATAAGTAAAACATATAAAATATATGATCCTTGAGGCCCAAAAAAATTGACCCAGGTCAACTTACCCGAAGCCTTGTCATCCTGAAAATCCGGGATCTCATTAGAGAACAATATCGCTGTAGTGAAAAATCCAAAAGGCGCAGAAAGTATAAAACTCTTTAGATCTGGAAAGATCCCTGTCTGGATAAAATATCCTCCCATTACAAGCGCCGGGCCAAAAAGCATAAAAATAACTATTTCTCCGAGCATGTGGTAGGAAAATTGAAGAGGTTTTGCCGAATACTGCCAACCGATTATTATAATCAAGGCATATAAAACAACTACTAAGGGATTTTTCAGAAGTAAGGCAAGCGCGATAACAGAAAATGCCGCGATAAGCGCAAAGGTAATGGAAAGCTTAAGATAAAAACCCTCGGGAAAGATCTTCTCCTGGATCAGCTTTGAACCGCCGAAGAATCCATAGAAATTCTTATCCTTCCAGTCAGCCCCGCTTTTGGAATCCGCGTAATCATTTATAAGATTTGAACTCAGGTGAGTAGATACGACCGCGATAAGGCCAAGCAGGAACCCTGCAAAATTAAAATGATGCCTCTGGATCAATGAGCCGAATATGAAGGGAAGAATGCTAGCGGTGACAAATGGCAATCTTAACGCGCGGATAATATTTTTGAGCATAGGAACTAAAAATGAATCTACAGGTTAAATTATAATACTTTATGCCTTTGCTGACGGCACATTTATTCTATTTGCCTTAAGACTGGTTATATGTTAACATAAAAATCATGTTTTTAGAAATAAAAAGAAAAGTCGAGCAGGAATTCGTAAACTACACAAAAAGTTCGGATAAACTCTACCGTCTGAGCTCAATATCCCCCCTTCTTTTCAATAATATAAAGGAGTATTTATACAGAAAGGGCAAACGGGTGCGCCCGATACTCTTTGCCGTAGGCTATCTTGGCTACTCGAAGAATCCCGCTCCCGGGCTTTACAGAAGCGCTGTATCCTTAGAGCTCCTGCATGATTTTATGCTGGTGCATGATGACATCATTGACAAATCAGACACCCGCAGAGGCAAGCCCTCCATGCACGCAATGTTCAATGCTTACCTTAGCCGGTACAAAGGGGCAAAATTCAGCGGGCAGGATCTGACAATCATTGCCGGAGATGTGATGTTTGCCATGGCAATGGATACCTTTCTTTCCATAAAAGAAACTCCAAAGCGTAAAGAAGCAGGGCTAAAGAAACTTATTGAAGCCGCCTTTTACACAGGAAGCGGAGAATTTATCGAGTTGATCAACGGGCTTAAAAACATAGAGAAGACTTCCAAAGAAGATATTTACAAGGTGTATGATTTAAAAACCGCAAACTACACCTTTGCTTCTCCGCTCACAATGGGAGCGACCTTAGCCGGGGCAAAAAAAAGAGAGATCGATAAGCTATTTAAATTCGGGATATACGTGGGAAGGGCCTTTCAGATAAAGGATGATATCATCGGTATCTTTAGCAGTGAAGAAGAAATCGGAAAACCAAATCTTACCGATATCAAAGAAGGCAAGATCACGCTTTTGATCTGGCAGGCATTCAGGAACACAAATAACAAAAACCGAGCAATTATCAAAAACATACTGGCAAAAAATAACGCCAATAGGAATGACTTATTGGCTTTGCGTAAAGTGATTGCTGGCTCTGGCGCGCTGGAAACGGCAAAAAAAGAAATCAACGATTTGATCCTTAGGGGAAACAAAATCCTGGTAGGTTTAAAGATGTCTGCGCGCTACAAAGAATCCCTCGACGGCTATATCAATGAGCTGCTTAATTCTTAAAGGGCTCACCTTCTTTAGCCCCTGTCCGGGATACAGATAAACTTACACTTCCTGCTTTTTATATCCAAGGCCAATTCGTTCTGCGGATCTATTTCAAGCGCCTTATTCAGGTAAAATTCGTATTTCTGTTCATCGCCTTTAAGTTGGTATAGCTGCCCAAGTCGCACATAAATATCCGCAAAAAGCGGGTCAGCCTCAATGCCTTTTTTAAAATACTTCTCCGCCTGATCCAGATCCCCTCCGATAATACTCGGAGATAACAAGTAAAAACTTCCTAAGCCAAATAATACGGCCGCTGAATCCGGTTGCTTCTCCTCTGCCCTTCTTAGATTAGGCAAGACTGCCGTGCCGTTTATAATCTTAGAGATAGGCCCTCCGTAATGCGCGATCATCCCCTTTGAGCCGCCAAGCATAAGATGAGCCCTTACATGATTACTAAGATCTACTTTCTTCTCTCCCTGGGCGAGCACTTTATTGGCTAACCTGACAGAATCATTGAACCTCATCTGAAAATATCTTATATAAGCCAGAGTTATATACGCTGGGGAGAAATCCGGCCGCTCTTTGATTATGCTTACGACTATCTTCTCGCTTTCCTCCGGTTTGTGTTGGCGGCGCAGGACTTCAGCAACTCCCCACTTTGCCTCAATTGTTTTGGGGTCGACCGACAGAACCTTCTCAAAAACCTCTTTTGCCTGCTCATCCTTATGCAAATTTAAATTGACCAGGCCCAAGACATACAGATCCTCTATCGAATCATTATTTTTCCTTACCGAACTCGAGGCTTCATCCAAAGTGATTTTATCCGCCTGATTATGCAGTTTTTGCCACTCTAAGGCGTAGCCTTGCTTTGTTATGACAAATAATATCAACACCGCGCAGATAAATAGCAATCTTCTCATGATCCCTCCCTTTTTAACCGCTCCCAAAATATCAAAGTAAGAGTTACCATGCTAAAACCAAACAGAAAATCTTCTATCGGGATACTCGTCACCCTAAACCCCAGAAAGAACCTCGGATCGTAGATGACTATATTGGTTCCGGTCAAAAAACCGTTTACCAAGAGCTTAAAAAATAAAATCATTACCAGAAAGAAATAAAACTGCTTCCTCTCTAAGATCCTTACTCCCGTAACCCTGTCTATGATGACGGTGGCGATTACGGAAATTATACCCAGTAAAGTATACTCTTTCATTTTCTTAAGCGTTTTTCTAAATACAAGATCGCTTCCCAGGTAAATATGCAGCAAAATGGTATGACCACGAAAAACAAGACTTCTTCTATCGGCAAGTTTACGATCCTTATGGGCCAGACGCCGCTTGCATTAAAGCTCCAATGCCCGCGCCATGTAGCAAAGACATCCCAGCCTCCAAAAATGATCACGATAAGCCCTATGGATATAGCCAGCGCGCGCAGGTTCCGATAAAACTTTAATCCCGGCCAAAAACTGCATATAAACGGAACGATTCCGGCAATTATCAATAAACTCATATATTTTGACATAACACTATTATACCGCAAAAATACTGATTTGCTATAAATCTTGTGCCTTTCGCTGATGGCATGAATATATTCTATGCTTTCGCTTCCGCCACAAAATTTTTTGCCGTCTGCTTCGGTTTACTGCTCGCTCTCGGATAGCCTCTCCCAACATTGGAGACCTCCGCTCGCAGTAATCCCTCGCAGACCGATATCTGATAAAACGATGGCAAAAAATTAAATGTGCCGTCAGCAAAACCATAGAATATATTAATATGCAATAATGCAAAGATTATCTTTGATTTAATAATTTTTAATTGTAAAATAGCCATATGGATAAACTGGCTGATGGATACCTAAAGGCAAAGGCAATCACCAAAAAACACGCCAAGACATTTTATTTTGCCTCCCTCTTTTTACCTAAAGAGAAACGGCTTGCCGCTTACGCGGTCTATGCTATTTGCCGGATAAGCGACGATAGTATAGACAATAATCCGGAGGCAGCTGCCCGTGCTAATCTTCCAAAGATCAAAGACAGGATCAGCACGGCTTACGGCAATGGCGAATTACAAGAAAACATCCTGCTTGTCTTCAGGGAAACGGTGAGAAAATATGGCATACCTAAAAGCTATTTTGATGAGTTGATAGAAGGCATCGAGCTGGACCTGAACAAAAAACGTTATAAAAGTTTTGAAGAACTGTACGACTATTGCTATAAAGTCGCCGGTGTGGTAGGGCTTATGATGCTCAAGATCTTCGGCTACGATGACTTAAACGCGGAAAGTTACGCCGTAAACTTAGGCATAGCTATGCAGCTTACCAATATTTCAAGGGATATCAAAGAAGATTATCTGCGCGGCAGGATTTACCTGCCTGAAGGCGAATTAAAAGAATTCGGAGTAAGCGAAAAAGATCTGGCCGATAGTAAATTAAGCGAAGGTTTTAAGGAGCTGCTCAAACTTCAGATCAAGAGGGCCAGAGACTACTATTCTAATTCAAAGCTAGGCACCAGGCTTATTAACGATGAAAAGTGCCGCTTTGTGGTCTATGCTATGAATGAGATCTATTCCGGGATACTGGATGCGATCGAAAAAAACGGCTATGATGTATTCTCGCGCCGCGCGCACGTCAATGGCTTGGGAAAACTCATTCGGGCGGCAAAACTACTGACAAAAGGCGGACATGGATGATTGTAAACCTGGCTAAATCAGCGGGGTTTTGTTCCGGAGTAAAGCGGGCGATAGATATCGCGCTTAAGACGGCTGATTCCGGAGAGAAGGTCTATATGCTCGGAGATATCGTCCATAATGAAGATGTGGTCAGAGATATCCAACAAGCCGGTATAAAGAAAATCAACCGTTTGGGTAACGGTAAGGGCAAGTCCCTGCTTATCCGCGCCCATGGTTCATCGCTAAGAAATCTTTTAAAGGCGATCAAAGCCGGCTATAAGATCTTTGATGCGACCTGCCCCATGGTAAAAGAGATCCATCGCATTGCCAAAGAAATGGAAAGCGCGGGCTTTCGTATCATAATAATCGGAGACAAAGATCATGATGAAGTCCGGGGCATAGCGGGCCAACTTAAACAAAAAGCCATAGTCATTGATAACATCAAAAACGTGCCGCAAGAATCACTGAAGAAAATAAAGAAGGCCTGCGTCGTAGTGCAATCCACGCAAAATATTGATAAGGCCCTGCAAATACTCGGACGCATAAAGCCCTTTGTCAAAGACCTTAGATTCTTTAACACTATCTGCCGGCCTACGCGCTTAAAACAAAACGAGATCAAGGCCCTGCCGGTTAAAAATAATGTTGTAATAGTAATCGGGTCAAGAAATAGCGCAAATACCAAAAGGCTTTATGAGATCTCAAAATCTCTGAATAAAAATACTTACCGTGTTAATTCTAAAGAGGAGATCAGGCGGGAATGGTTTAGGGGCGCTAAGAAAGTCGGGATCACCGCGGGGGCATCGACCCCGGATCAAACTACGCAAGAAATAATCAAATATATAAAACAGCTTGGCTCTAAGCGGTGATCAAATCAGCGGCGATCCTTGAACTTGCAATCACTACCGGAAGCCCTCCTCCGGGCTGCACGCTTGCCCCGGCGAAATACAGCCCTTTTATCTTACGGTCAAAGTTAGCGGGCCTGAAAAATGCGCTCTGCATAAGGTTATGCGATAAGCCGAATGTCGCGCCGTATTTAATATTGTACCTGCCGATAAAATCCTTCGGGTAAAATTTATGCTCTACCTCGATAAGCTCCTCTAAGTCGATTCCAAGAAGCGAATCGATCTTATCAAAAACTATCTTGCGGATGAGATCTTCGTGATTTCTAAAATCATCATTACTATTTTCCAGATTAGGCACCGGGACCAGTATGTAAAAAATATCCTTGCCGTCAGGAGCTAATGAGCTATCCGTCACTGTAGGCACGTGTATATAGAATGACGGGTCTAACGGTAAATTCCTATCCTTAAAGATATCCTTCAGGTTTTTCTTGAGGTCTTTAGCGAAAAACAAATTGTGGTGCGCAAGGCCCTCCACCTTACGCTTCAACCCAAGATACAAAAGATACACCGAACAGGAGTATTTGTATTTCGGGATCTTTCTGCCTAAAAGCTCTGTTTGGGCGTAAGAATAATCCGCGTTCACCACAACATTATCAAAACTCTGCCGGCGTCCGTTGACGTCAAGATATATTGAGCCGTTGTCCCGGCCGATACTTTTTACCTCTGAATCATAGTGGAATCTTGCGCCGCGGCTTTTCGATAACCTCTCTAAAGCTAAAGGTATTTGGTACATGCCGCCCATAGGGTGGAATATCTTTTGCACGTGGTCAGTATAACTTATGATGCTGTAAAATGCCGGGGCCTCAAAGGGAGAGACTCCCATAAACATCGCCTCAAAGGTAAAGGCGTAGCAAAGTTTTTCTGACTTAAAGAATTTCTTGGCCAGCGACCAATAAGAATCAAGAATCCTGATCTTGCTGACTAAGGGCCAATATTTAGGATTGGAAACCGTAGAGGGAGTAAAACATCTGTATAATAAGGGCCTGACCGTATTATAAAGCCTTGTCGTTTCTTTAATAAATTTGTCGAACCCGAGGCTTGAGCCTTTTTCTATCCTTTCTAATTCTTCTTTTGTCTTTTCGCTGTCTTTATAAACAGTGAGCGAATCGCCGTCAGGATAGAAAATCTTGTAGCTGGGATCTAAGGCCTGAAGCTTAAGGTAATACTTTAAATCAACCCCGCAATAAGAAAAAACCTCCTCAAAAAAATCAGGCATAAGCACAAAAGACGGGCCCATATCAAATTTAAAACCCTTATCCTCAAGCATATGATTGCGCCCACCGCACTCCGGCAGCTTCTCAAAGACATCCACCTCACAGCCGCGCGAAGATAAGCGCGCTGCGGTTGATAAACCCCCTACGCCCGCCCCTACTACCGCAGCTTTCTTAGTCATACTTGACCTCCATTAAAACTCCTCATAATACCGAGCATTCTATTTGTCCGCTCCGAGACATCCTGTAAAAATATACCCTTATCTTCTATCATGACATAAGTTCCGTCCTTGCGCCTGAAGCGATATTTAACGTGATACCTGTCTCCGATCTTCTTTGCTTCCTCTAAAAGCGCCAGTGCGCGCCCTCTGTCTTCGGGATGGACCATCTGCTCCCAACCCTTAATATCAACCCTCAGAAACTCGTCTTTTTCAAATCCGGTGACTTCTTCTATAGCCCCGGACCAATGTATCAAACCGGTAATTACGTTATAATCATAAACCAAATGGCCGGTTTCATATGCTACTATTTCAAAGCTGGACTCCCGTTCAAGCAAGGTTTCCTGGGCTTGCTTACTCTTTCTTTCCTTCTCCATAAACTCTAAAGCGTAAGAAATATCCGCTGCTAACTCTTTAAGCAACTCGATCTCTTCCGCATCAAAAAAATCAGGCTGACCGGCGAAAAAATTAAATGCCCCGATCACGCGGCCTCCCAAGCGGATAGGAAAAGCAGCGGATGAACGATACCCTCGCTCCATAACTTCATTCTGCCATGGCAACATGCGCGAATCCTTGGCAATATCATTTACTACGCAATACCTTCCCTCCCTGACAGCCACTCCTGTCGGGCCCTTGCCCTCCGCGATATCAGCGGCACTGACTTTGATCCTATCAAACAATTCCGCTCCAGTGCCAAAACGAGAAACCGGCCTTACTAAAAGGGTATTTGGATTTACTAAGCCGATCCAGGCCATACGAAACATGCCTACTTCTACCGCAATCCGGCAGACTTCGTCAAAAAGCTTCTGCTGGTCGTGAATACGCAGGATCACTTTGTTTATGTTTGTCAGGGTAGAATACATCATATTTAAACGCATGCTTTTTTCTTCCGCCCTTTTACGGTCAGTGATATCTTCACCTGAACTTAAAGTCCCGACAGCGCGGCCCAACAGATCTCTGATGACTTTGTTATTCCAGGCTATAATCCTTAACTCGCCGTTTTTAGTAACGATGTAATTCTCAAAATAACCAAACAGGCCTTCCTCTTTATAAAGCAGCCGATTAAAAACCTTTTTCATATTCTCGGCATCATCTCTCGGGATAAAATTATCAAACCAATTCTTGCCAAGGATCTCTTCTTTAACGTACCCCAATATTTCACACCCCCTCTGATTGATAAGAGTGACTTTCTGATCCTTATTAATAGCCATTAATATGACCCCGGCGACATCAAGGTACATCTTGGCAAGGTCCTTCTCTTTTATCAAAGCACTCTCCAACTGCTCAAGATTCAAAACAAATCTATTCAGCCGCAGCAGCATAAACATCCAGATAATAATTACAACAGCTAAAAGGTATGCTGATATGACTATAACAACAAAAGATCTTCCTTTGATCAATTGTAGTTGGCAGGCCACGGCAAATAGCGCCACAGTGAGCAGAATAAGCATCCCAAGGCGAAAAAGCGGAAAAAGCTTTTTTTCTTTTCCTAAAATAAATTTATTCTTAGAGTTTTCCATTTTTTATCTATTTAAGCGGTAAAGTAAAATAAAATCTTGAACCCCTGCCTTTACCTTCGCTTTCAAACCACATCTTTCCACCGTGCAGCTCGATCAGCTTCTTACTTAAAGGCATTCCCAATCCTGTCCCAACGGATTTGCGCGACAATTCGCTATATATCTGCTCAAATTCAGCAAACACCTTTTGCGCATCTTTTGGATCCACTCCTATACCGTTATCCCAAACGCAAACCTCTACTTCGCTATCAGCCGACTTTTGCGCCTTTACTCCGATCCTACCTCCGTCAGGAGTAAATTTTGCCGCGTTCGAAAGAAGATTGAGCATGACCTGCTTTATTTTTCTCTGATCTGCCTTAACCATACCAATATCCTCATGGATCTCAACCGAGAGGCCGATGCCGTGCGTCATCGCCCTCTCTTTTATAAAGCCAAAACTTATCTCTAAAAGCTCTTTTAAATTAAATTCGCTTAGCTCTAATTCCATTTTACCGGCTTCGGCTTTTGAAAAATCAAGGATATCGTTTATAAGCGCAAGCAGGTGCCTGCCGTTATCGCCAATATAACCTAAATACTCCTTTTGCTGCTGACTCAACACACCGGCAAGCTGATCGCCAAGCACTTCCGAAAACCCTATCACCGAATTAAGCGGCGTCCTTAATTCGTGCGACATATTGGCGAAAAAAGAACTCTTTGTTTTACTGGCACTTTCAACCGCCTCTTTCGCCTTTAATATCTCTATCTCCGCCTGTTTAAGGGCGGTGATGTCATTTCCGATAGAAAGCACTTCTTTTATACTGTTATCTTTATCCAATATCGCCTTATTAGTCCAGGCTATCCAAACCCACCTGCCATCGCGCAGCAAGTTTTCATTTTCGTTATTGATATAGTTATCCGGATGGACCATGATATCCTGTATCATAAATTTAAGGTCCCGCCCCGAGATATCAGTCGAAGGCACAATTGTGCCGATGACATTCTTGCCTATGATCTCGCTTTCCTTATAACCAAAGTAGCGCTGCGCAAATTCATTAAAAAAAGTGATGCAGCCGTTAACGTCCATGCGCAGGATTATACTATTGGCGTTTTCTACCAACTCACGGTATCTCGACTCGCTTCTTTTTAATGCCTCTTCCGCATCCCTGCGCTTACGTTCGATTCGGAATATTTTTATTAAAGCTGCCAAAACAGCGATCGAAGAAAATAAAATGACTATCAAACTTTTATCCATAAATATTGTCCCGATCAACAAAAAACCCAAACCCCCTTAAGCCGGATTAGAATCCTGGGGATCTGGGATAAGAAATTATTCTTTAAAAATCCTCTCGAACGCTTTAGGATCATTGACCTTAGCCATTGCCTCCTCTACCGAGACGGTGCCATTTCTGCAAAGCGCCTCCAAAGACTGCTCCAAAACCTGCATCCCTTCCTGGCGGCCGGTCTGCATGGTAGAATATATTTGATTTGTCCTTCCCTCTTTAATAATGTTCCTCACCGCGTGATTTGCGGTCATTATCTCATAGGCAGCTACCCTGCCGGAACCATCTTTTTTGCGCAATAACACTTGGGCGATGACTCCTCTTAAAGTAGCTGATAACTGCATGCGAATCTGCGGTTGTTGATGAGTGGGAAAAACATCGATGATCCTATCCACTGTTTGAACGGCATCATTTGTATGCAAGGTGGCGAAAACAAGGTGGCCGGTTTCCGCCGCGGTAATAGCATTCGCGATAGTCTCAAGGTCACGCATCTCTCCCACTAAGATCACATCAGGGTCTTCCCTTAAGGAATCTCTAAGCGCCGATGCGAAAGAATCGGTGTCTATGCCTAGCTCTCTTTGGTTGATTTCACAAAGCTTGTTCTGATGCACAAACTCAATAGGATCTTCTATCGTTATAATGTGCCCTTTTAACTGGCTATTGATATAGCCGATTATCGCGGCCAAGGTAGTAGATTTTCCGCTACCCGTAGGCCCGGTCACTAAAACCAAACCGTTCGGCTTCATTGCTAGTTCCTTGACAACCGAAGGCAGGCCCAGATCCTCAAAGCTGGGGATCTCAAAAGGTATAAAACGCATTACCGCCCCAATACAGCCTCTCTGCTTGTAGGCGTTGACCCTGAAACGCGCTGTCCCCTGGACATAATAAGAAAAGTCGAGATGGTGTGTATTGTTAAAAATATTCCTCTGCTCTTGCGTCATAATAGAATTGACGTATTTTTCAATATCCTTAGAATTCAAAGGCCAAGGTCAGAAAAATTCAGCTCTCCGTTAACGCGGAAAATCGGAGGGCTACCGGACTGCAAATGCAGGTCCGAAGCCTTCTTGATCACCAGAGTCCGCAAAAGAATATCGATATTTATACCCATCTCTATTTATGCTCCTCTTCAGAGCTTATTTTCTTTAAATAAACCTGGCTTGGTAATTCTCCTTTTGCCGCTTTTAATAATACGCTCTCGACCTTTCCCAATAGGTCTTTCTTAGAGACGGGTTTGACAATATAAT
>JAHJJA010000020.1 GCA_018822885.1 Candidatus Omnitrophota bacterium | reverse complement strand
CTTGCAAGAATAAGAGGATTGACAGCTCTCTTGCTGATGATTATTTTTGCCGGAGGGTTGGTTATTTTAAACAGGGATTACAATAAAAATGAGTACTCAAGATATTTGAAGATGGTCAAATACTCCGGTTTTTGGCCGGATGCGGTAAAGGCATGGCAGTGGCTTAATAATAATACCGAAGGCAATAGCATCGCCTATGTCGGCAGGCCGGTCCCGTTTCCGCTTTATGGGACAAAGTTTAAGAACAATGTTTATTATGTTTCGGTGAATAAAACAGAGCCGGCAAAATTGCATTATTTCAAAGACAGCTTTTATAAGTGGGGAGCTGATTTTGAGTCAAAGCATAGAAGTTTTGAGGAAAAAGGCAACTATCGCTCTGAAGCAGATTATTCAGCGTGGCTGGCTAATCTTAAGAAAAGAAATATCGATTATTTGTTTATTTATTCCCTGCATCAAATAAAGGGGATAGAGTTTCCTTTTGAGGATTCTTGGGCGGCCGAACATCCGGAAAAATTTGTACCGGCTTTTATGAATCAGGCTGTGCATATTTATAGGGTGATTAAATGAAACTGACTGTTTTTGTGCCGGCGCACAATGAAGAAGAGAATATTGTAGATGTCATCAATAAGATCGAGGAAGCTATTGACTTTGATTTTGATTTGCTTATCGTAAATGACCACTCAAGTGACCGCACCAAAGAATTGGTGCTTGGGTTGATGAAAAAATATAAAAACCTAAGCCTGATTGAAAACCTTGATGCGGGCTGTTTCGGCAATGCTATTAAAACAGGTTTTCTCAATGCCAAGACAGATGTGGTCGTCCCTGTGATGGGCGATCTATGCGATGACTTAAGCACTATCAAAGTAATGTTTGATAAGATAGTCTCCGGGTATGATGTTGTTTGCGCAGCGCGATACACTAGCGGCGGCGCCCGGTTAGGCGGTTCAAGGATCAAGGCCTTTTTCTCAAGTTTTGTGGGTTTATCCCTTAATTTTCTCTTGGGTTTACCAACTCATGATATCCCTAATGCCTTTAAGATGTACCGCAAAAAAGTTATCGATGCCGTTACAATTAAATCAAAAGGTTTTGAAGTATCTATGGAGACTGCGCTTAAGGCCTATTTTCTTGGGTATAAAATCACCGAGGTGCCCACAGTTTGGAAGGAAAGAGAAAAAGGTAAGTCCAGTTTCAGCATGACTAAGCTATTGCCAAGTTATCTTAAATGGTATCTTTGGGCTATCTGTAGAAGCTTTTTTCCGAGGAGTAAATAAAATGCCTTTATTGTCTGTCATCGTCCCGGTTTTTAATGAAGCAAAGACCGTCAGTGAGATTTTGGATAAAATCCAGTCGGTCGATATCAATAAAGAAATCATTGTTGTGGATGACGGTTCTAGTGATGAGACGGCTAAGATCTTGAGGGATGTCAAGCTTGCTGATTTGAAGGTGATCCATCATTCGTTTAACCGGGGTAAGGGCGCTGCGGTTTTGACCGGGATAAATAACGCAAGCGGAGATTTTATCGTTATCCAAGACGCTGATCTTGAGTATGATCCCAATGACTATTCTAAGCTTATGGCGGCTATGAAAGAGGAAAATGCCGATATTGTGCTTGGGGCAAGATTTACCGAGCGTTATCACGGGATGTTTATTCCCAAGGTAGGAAACCGCGTCTTGACCAGCATTTTTAATATTCTTTTTAATTCCAATCTTAATGATTCTTTTACCTGTTATAAGTTATTTAAGAGAAGCACTATCCAGGGTTTTAATTTAAAGTCCCAAAGTTTTAATATTGAGATAGAGATATTGGCTAAAGCTTTAAAGAGGGGGCTCAAGATTAAAGAGGTCCCTATTTCTTATAAGCCGCGCGATTATAAAGAAGGCAAGAAGATCAGGTGGTTTGATGGGGTGCATGCGATAATGAATATCATTAAATACCGATTCAGCGAATGATTATGAAAAGATTCCTAAAGGTTTTGGATTTTATAGTTTATTGGTCGATCGTGCTTTTGCCTTTTGCGGATGCTATTGCTCCTGCGCCGATGAATGTCTTTATGGGCTATATTATCGGCTTCTTTCTGATTAAGAAGCTTTTAAGGAAAGAGCGCATCTTCATAAAGACAGGCGTTTTTGTCCCGATATTATTGCTTTTCGCGGTGACTTGTCTGTCGGCGATAAATTCGGTAGATTTGGCGGATACCTTTAGAGGCGGTATAGGCAGGCTTGCTCATTACGCGTTATTGTTTTTTGTGCTTGTCGAAGAGATAAAGGATAAGAAACACGTGCAGAGGATCGTAATTTCCTGTATCGCGGGAGTGCTTTTAGCTTGCATAGATTCGGTTTGGCAGGTTTTAGCAGGTAAAGATTTTATTCAGGGCATACCTGTAATAATGAACATCGGCCTGGCAAGGGCGACCGCGTCATTTAAAGATTCTAATATACTCGGTGTTTACTTAAGCGCGTTTACCCCGATAATCCTTGGGCTTAGCCTTTATTACTTTAAGGGAAAAGCCAAGGCCTGGATGCTGTTAATAAGCGCTATCGCGCTTTTGGGTTCAGTATTGACATATTCCAGGCCGACATTATTGGCGGTTTATATTTCTTTGTTCATATTAAGTATTTTTAAGAAAGACAAAATAATGATCATTGCTTTAGTGGTTTTGACTTTTCTCGCTCCGTTTATTGCGCCTAAGCCGGTAAAGCAATGGGCTAAAAACGTGGATTATAATGTGTTAAGGTTTATGTGCAATGATGACAGGATCGCGGTGTATCGCAACTCACTTTTAATGATCAAGGCGCACCCTTTTATCGGGGTTGGGGCAAATGGTTTTATGAACAGCTATAAGTATTACAAGGAGAGCCCGGAGTATCGCGCAGTTGTGACCCTTGATGAGATGAAGGCCCATAATAATTTCCTGCATATGGCAGGTGAGATCGGCATTACAGGGTTATTGGTCTTTATCTGGTTTCTTTACGGGTTATTCAGGCATAATTTATCTATTTATAAGAATATGCGGGATGACTTTTTAAAGATCATTTCTTTGTCTTTGTTTGTGTGTTTATTAGCCTTTTTAATAAACGGGCTTACTGAAAGCAGCTTGTATTATTCAAGGGTAGGGATTTTATTTTGGTACTTAGCAGGTTTTTCATTGAGCTTAAAGAAATTTTGCCATGCGGAATAAAGATACTGTTAAAAAAGTCTTGGTAGTGCGTAATGACAGGTTCGGTGAATTTTTGCTTAATATTCCGGCCTTTAGGGCGATAAAAGAATCTTTTGTAAATGCAAAAATAACCGCCGCGGTCAATCCGAGTGTTTCAGAGCTGGCAGGGTGCGTTACATATTTAGATGAGATAATCGAATTGCCTCATAAGAAGCGCAGCTGGAAGCAGATATTATCATTAGCCGAAGAATTACAAAAGAAAAACTTTGATCTCGCGGTAATTCTGAATCCGTCTAAGGATCTGCATATAGCTACTTTTATCGCGGGTATCCCGGTCAGGGTTGGTTATAGCAGAAAATGCGGTTTTTTCCTGACGCACAGGATCAAAGACCAAAAGCATCTGGCTTTGAAACATGAGGTCGAATATAATCTTGAACTTGTTAATCTGATCGGTGCAAGTACGGCAGATCTAAATTTAGGGATCAGGCTTCCTCAAGATGCAAAAGTTGAACCGGATAAAGATTTGATAGCGGTTCATCCCTGGACAAGCGATCCGGTAAAACAGTGGCCGTTAAATAATTTTGTTGATCTGGTAAAGAGGCTTACAGGATCAGGATTCAGGGTCGCGGTGGTCGGAGGCAAAGAAGAGGAGCCGAGAAGTAAAGAGCTTTTTGAAAATATAAATAGCTCGGTCAATAGTTTCACCGGAAAGACTTCGCTTAAAGAGCTGGCCGTACTTTTAAAAAAGGCCAGGTTGCTTATTTCCGGAGACAGCGGACCGGTGCATTTGGCTTGTTGCGTAAATACTCCGGTAGTCGCGGTATTCAGAAATGACTTACCCGGTAAGACAGCCAAAAGATGGGGCCCTTGGGGCAAGGCAAATTTTGTGATTGAAAAATCAAATTTGGCTGATATT
>JAHJJA010000019.1 GCA_018822885.1 Candidatus Omnitrophota bacterium | reverse complement strand
TTCGTTTTAAATCATTACGGTAACTCACGGCAGCAGGATTAAAAAATGAAGCCCAACATCCTTTAACTGCCTCTAAAATCGCTTCTTCGCCTTTGACATTTAACTCTGTCTCAAATAGGCCGGAGAAGGATGCCTGCATTAGGTCTTCTGCCGTAGAAGAACTGCGCACTGCTAAAGGCTTGTCGGATAAACCCAAAGATTCTAGTTGAGCAATAATCTCTCTTTCGGCTGCTAAGGGAATTTTTCCTTTTAAGACCTTCCCCTTTAAGGCCTCGCAAATCTCGAATATTCTTTTATTAAGACTATCCTGCCTCTCTTCGATTCTCCTTCTAGAAGCTGCATTTACAGACTCTTTGGATATATCCAACACTATCCAATCATTGGAAAGCTCGTCCAATAATCTTATATCCTCCAATAAGTTATTATCGCTTAAATACATATCATAGGTATATTTGGTAACGCTAAATCCGTTTTTCGTACGGGCGGTTGGCACTCCTCTCAAATGCGAAAGTCCGGCAAACTTACCACCCACTACTTTGCTATCAGTCTCATCCAAAGAAGCGGTTAACTTATAATCTCTCTCTAACTCTATCTCTGCAAATCCAAACTGAGGAAAGATCCAAGAGCAAAACAATCTGTCGCCAAAAACTTTTATTAAACCTTTATTCTCTAAAGCAACAATGGCATTCAGGTTTGCCTGCGCATTGGCTCCGTGAATGTTTAGCCTTGCCGGAAAACCATAAAGTATTTCCTGGGTACATAAGGCATGTATTCTCATCGCCAGTAACGCTTCCGGGCCGCTTAAACGCATATCTTTAAAACGCAAGATATTTTCTCTCCAAGACTGAAGGACAGGATTGAGTCTATCCCCTAAAGCTAATATCCGGCCCAATTCCGTATCATTCAGTTCTCCCAGTGAGATAAACATTCTCATTCTATTTTCAAACTTATCATAACGTAATTCTTGGGCATAACCCCTGATATCATCCCCCTTGCCTGGATCATTACAATAATCCACAAAGCCAAAATCACCTTTTTTGTAGCAGCAGAACACTCCCGAGCGCAAATCAGGATTAACCGGCACTATCTCCTGGCTTTCGGTAACCTCGATCCATTCGGGAAACTCAAATACCGGAGGCTGTTTCAAATAAATCCCTGCATCAATCAAGAGCTCAATAAAAGCCTCTTTTGCCCTCTTAAGCTCTGTTTCGGGCATAGGCAGGTGGTATATAAATAAGTAATCTATGTCGGAGGACTCAATAAATATCTTCCTGGCTAAAGAAGCCTTCATGTACATTACCTGTATCTGGCTTACACTTTTTAAAAATTCATCCAGCCTTCTGGCTATCTGTCCCTGCACATCAATGACTTTATCGCCGGGCAGTTTGGTAATATCGTAGTTACATAAATCCAGCGCCTCAATTAAAGCTGACCTCACAATCCTGCTGGTTTCACCTGGATAAGCCCCAGCAAGAATTTCCCGTACCGGAAATGACTGGGCAATATCGAACTTTTTGGCAATTTCACCTAAAATCCTTGCGCTCATCACCCGAACCAGAGTGCTCTTATCTTCTTTAAGCCTCTGCCCTAAAATAGCAATGCAACACCAAGATTTCATTTCAAATACGGAAGCGCTTAAAATCCTCGTCCTCAATAACAACAACGCTTCTTTACGCAATAATATCTTCTCTCCCTCATCTGTAATTATAGATACTGACAGTCTATACGACTGTATCGGGCTCAAAATATTCCCCAACGACCGCAACGCCTCAATCCTTACCGAAAGAGGATTGCCTTTTTGCAACAAAATATCATAGGCCAGCTGCCCGTCGTTTAACCCCGTTAATCCGGGTAACACCCTTATAAGCGCCTCTTGCACAAGCGCGCTAGTTGTCTGCGTATAAATACCGAAGATTCTTCTCTTGAGCCTCGAAGGGCTTAGTTTCGCAATCAATAGAATGGCAGCGCGCTGAAGGTATTCATCATTTACGCTAAGCATCGCCTCAATCTCACCCATATGCCTGCGTGTAAGACTCGGCATCTTAAGGAGCGCGGAGATGACAGCATCCTGCTCAAAACAATTTCTTACGCCGACCTGTTTAAAAAGCGCATCAAATCCAACGCCTATTTCTCCCAGCGCCTCGGCTGCAGCCTTGCGCACGTACGCCTTATGAGATGAATCTGATACGATAAGGCTTAATCCTTTCTCGGCAGCAACTGTTTTTCGTAAACCGAACACCTGGGCGATTGATTCAAATAAATGCATGCGTATTGCAAAATCAGCAAAGTTTGGCCCGCCGATCAGGAATCTCTCGCCGATAAACCTCTTAGCAACTTCTGGATCCTCCAGAATACCGCATAATAATTCATCAACGTAAGGATTCAATTTGCGCGCGAGCGCGGATTTGACCAAGTAATTATTAAGTTTAATCTCATTGACTAATACGCCAACCATCTCCCTTATAGCTTCATCAGATTCCAATCGACAAAGCTCTCTAATAGCCTGGAAGCGCACCATGTGGTCAGGATGATTTAGCCGCTGGCGGATACCTGCTAATGGCTGGGCATAATTTATCCCGCAATGAACTACTATTGTTTTATCCTTGGGCAGATTAAAATCTTTAATAAGGTCATTTTTAAGGGCATTGCTGACGCAAATACATAAATCCGCGTTATCATAAATCAACTTTGAGGTATAGATAAGGTTCTTTAAAAGAAAATCCCTGACAGCCGAATCAAGGGAGCTATCTTCTCCTAGCCTCTCAAAAGCCCTTCTGCCGCCATAACCCATCTCTGCTACCACTAATTTATTGGCGCCATTACCCTTTACTTTTGCTGCCAGCCCTAACAAGGAAGAGCGATGCGCTGACTCTACCTGGATAATGTCGCCTTCATATATTTCTCCTTTAAGATAATTCAAACCATGAAAAAAGAAAACCTGTCCGACTAAATAAAACCTTTGGCCCGGAGTATGCTGTGGCAAGATCTTCTCTAGAATATTGCTCACAACAGACTCAATACAATGGTTGTAATCATACTGTTGAAATATAGACCATAACTTAAAGATCAATTCCCTGTCTGCTTCTCCGGTGGTATTTTGAGGATCCCTGAAATCCCTTCTATAATCAGAAGTCACGCGCATACTATTCATACGCCCAAGCAAAGTTTCTAATAAAGGCGCGATTACATCGGCGAGTGTCTCTGCATCAGGTATCTGTCGGCAGATACCGTCTTTGCCTACATGATTAGTATGAAAATATTCCAGCTGGTTCACGCTTTCCTGATACGCATCGCATATCTTAAGCGGCTGATGATAGGCAGAAGTAACCCTGAAGCCAACCTGGCCTATAGCCCCCTGTGAAAACAATTCTTTGAATCCGCATACCAGGTCCTTTACTACTTCGGCAATACCTCCTAGATTATACGGGAAATGCTGCAGGCTGATATGATAGAGGGAAAAACTGTCTTTGCCGCTTAAGCGCCTTAACGCATGATAGTGCTCTAGGGCAGAATTACGGTAATCAAATCTCTTAGCAATGACAACTGCATTGCGGGCTAATATTTCTCTTTTCTTAGGGTTGCGATAAAGCTCTAAGACTGCCCCGGCAAAACGCCCGGCCTTTACTGAAACATCCCTTGTGTCATGCGCCTTCACCACCACTCCTGCCTTTATGCCCCTTCCCATAAATTTTTCTCCTGAAGAAACCACCTCTTGCACGCCCCCGACATTAGAGCATATTACCGGCACTCCCATCATCATTGCCTCGGCAGCAGCTAAGCCAAAGGTATCCAGCTCGCTAGTGAATAAAAAGAGGTACTTCTCAATCGGATAGCGGTAAAGACCGGCCAGATTACTGCGATCGTATCGCCCCATAAAAGAAATTACTTCCTCTAAGCCCTTAGCCCTAACCAAATCTATCAGTTCTCTGGCATAAGGCGAATCTAATGTGCCGCCGAAAATCTGCGCCTTTAGAATTTTTCCACTCTTGGTAAACTCATTATGCAAAATCGCGACAGTCTCAATAAAAGTCTCCAAACTCTTCATAGGGGCTAGGCGGCAATGAGATATTAAAACTAAGTCCGGATCTCTTTCGGCAGGATCTCTTCTTAAAGCCTGATTGACTATCAGGTATCTTGCTGCCCTGCGAGGCGCATCTGTATAATTGGCAACATCCCAACTGGATAATGAATTAAGTTTCCTGCCGATTAAATCGGTTACCTCCAATAACACCCCCGCCTCTATGCAAGGATAATATCTTAACGCTTCTATCACGTGGGCAAGCTCAATATCCACTACCCCATAACCTCTCTGTTTCCAAAGTAAAATCTGGTCCCTTGATTCAGAAAAGATGCTCTCTGCTGTCATTACATCAAAAACATTAACAGCGATATTGTCTTCTAGCTGGCTGCGCACATCCGCTGGCGTTAGGCTATTGCTGAACTTAAAAGAATCACCCTTTACATTACTGGCTACTTCAGGCACGATCATGTCATTAATTTTTGAAACATCGGCGATACTCCCGCAGGTACCCATAAAAAATAAACGCTCAAAAAGACAGCCGCTTCTTTCAGTCTCTCTTGCCAGCCATTTTATAAGTTGGCCTGCCTGCTCTCCGTATACACTGCTTATATCTATAACCGCAATCCTTCTAGCGTCTATCAACGTTACTATCGCTGCCCGCAATAAATCATGGGTTATAAATTCTACGTTTGAAATTTTATCTTGCCCCGCGGCTGACTTTATAACATCGACAAAAGGTTTTACATCAAAGGTAAAAATAACAGCTGAAAGGTTTCCTATCTTATCTTTCAATAACGAGGAGTAAAGCGTTTCTTCCGTCAACCCAAGATCACAAATAGACATACGCTCTCTGCTTATGCCTTTATACTTAAGCATAGAGACCAGATATTTCAACCTTGATTTTCCAAATATTCCGGTAAATACGAAAGTTTCTCTGCCTTCGAATAGAGCAGATATGATCTTCATTCTTCTCTTTGAGTTATTGATCTTCTTGACCTCTGAAGCGCCTCTTAACCCTAAGTTCTTAAGTGTTTCTTCTTCAGAAGCCAGATGTATTTCAATGCGCGCTTGCTGTGCCCTGCATTTACTGATCAATCCAACGGGTATCCTTGCATCTATATATTCATCAAAATTCATAGTTTGCTGACTGGTAACCCGGGTGATCTCCGTTGTAGCTTCTATGGCTATAGCCATGAATCTTCCAACCAACTCCCGCCCTTCCCTGCCATCCCAACGCTCTTGATGCGCCTTTATATCATGCAAGCCAGTATTGACGATAATTGTGTCATATTCCACTTTTCGCGCCACCTCTTTTACCGCATTTGTGGCGCGCTTGATTCTTTTTGCTTCAGGAGCAGGCCTTTCTTGATTACGCTCATTCTGGCGCTCCAGCATCTCAGCATAAATAACCTCATCAGCAGTCTGCTGATTCTTTTCTGCCCTATCGGCAATCTCTTTTTCACTTAAAGGAGCCATAAAGATAGAATATATCCTCTTTCCATATAAATCCCTTAACTTTGCTGCCCAATCCACAGATACTTCTGCAAATGCTATTTTTCCGCTTTTAATAGCTTGATCAACATCCTTAAGATCTAAACCCTGGATGTCACCATGCACATCCATAGTTATAAAAGTATCGGGATTTTCTCTATGCAGTTGCTGAATCTTTGCCGCAGTTCTAAAATGATAAGTAACTTCGTCTATTTCATCCGGGCCCTTTGCTCTTGAAGTATATAAAATTATTCTTTCGAAATAATCCGGAAAACGGCGTTTGAGCTGTTCCCATAACGGCCCCTTGCCTACAGCTGAAGGGCCGGAAAGCAAAATTAACTGAATGCCGCCTTTTTCTGTTTCGGTGTAATTTTTATGCATGCGGAATTGCGAATCGATAACTTCTGCCTTCTGGTGTGCTATTTCAATACTATCGCCATGTAGTCTTTGATTTGCTTCTACTAGCTCATGGATAATGGTAGCTAGATTATCTGGGTGGGTGATGTCTCTTATATCTTGGGGGATATAGATCCTTAGGTGGGCTTGGTCAATGATGCCGTCTTCGAAGTAGACTAAACCGAAGACGCCGTTAAATACGCCGACAACCGGAGGAGCGTGGATCTGGTTATTGGCATAGAGACGCTCTAAAAGCATAGCTGTTGAGCCTTCGTTGATCCTGCGTAGCTCTG